>NZ_JBICZB010000010.1:0-142797 GCF_043201815.1 Kitasatospora sp. NPDC048296 | reverse complement strand
CCTAGAGAAACGCCCTCCAGGCGGACACACGCACGTCCGCCCAGGTCAGACCCCGGATTCGCAGCTCCAGGCCGCGGAATTATGTCGAACGCGGGACGGGATGGTCCGTCTGATCGAGGCGTGCGGGCACGAGGTGGTGGCCACCGCTTCCACCGGGCCCGAGACGCTCGAAGCGCTGCGCACCCACCGCCCGGACGCGTCCGTGGTCGACGTGCGGATGCCGCCGACCCAGTCGGACGAGGGCCTGCGGGCGGCGCTGGCCGCGCGCAAGGAGCTGCCCGGGCTGCCGGTGCTGATCCTCTCCCAGCACGTGGAGCAGCTGTACGCACGGGAGTTGCTGGCGGACGGCTCCGGCGGGGTCGGCTACCTGCTCAAGGAGAGCGTGTTCGACGCCGACCAGTTCATCGGCTCGCTGGAGCGGGTCGCGGCCGGCGGGACGGCGATGGACCCGGCCGTCATCGCCAAGCTGCTGTCGGCGAGCCCGCCGGAGCGGGGGCTCAGCCAGCTCACCGAGCGCGAGTACGAGGTGCTGGGCCTGATGGCCGAGGGGCTGTCCAACCAGGCCATCGGGCGGCGGCTGTTCCTCAGCGACAGTGCGATCAGCAAGTACACCACCTCGATGTTCGGCAAGCTCGGCATCGCCGCCGACGACGACGACACCAACCGCCGGGTGCGGGCCGTGCTCACCTACCTGAACCAGTCATGAACCGGTCGGCGCGGTAGGGGAGTTGCCCTGAGGCGCGGGCGTCCCCACACTGGGGTGACCTGACCGGAGGAGGTGGCATCGTGTGGGCCTTCGCGGGGTTCCTCCTCGTTTCGGCGGCGTACCTGGTCTGGACGGTCCTGTGGTGCCGGTCCGCGCAGGAGGAGCTGTACCGGGCCGAGCGGAGCGTCACCGAGCCGGCCGGTCCTGAGCTGGAGCTGTACGAACTGGCCGCGGTGGCAGACCACTTGGCGGAGCTGCTGCTGTTCGAGGCGTACGAGCGCGGAGCCGTGAACGTGAGCGCCTCCGGTTACCTGACGGCCGAGGGCCGCTCCGGCGGCCGCAGCTTCTACTCGGCTCTGCTGGCGGCGCTGGAGGCCCGGCCGGGCGGCGATCTGCTCGCTGTGGAGGCCGAGTTGAATCGGCAGCCGGAGCTGAGGGAGGTCCACCGGGACCTGGCGGCACGCGGGCTGGTCCGGGACGCGGAGCTGCGCCGCCGGCTCGACCGGGCGGTGGACTGGGGGATCGGCAGTTACCCGCTGATCGTGGTGCTCGGGCTGGTCAGCGTCATCTGGGCGGCGGCGGAGCACCGGAACGTCCTGGTCCCGCTGGGGGCGTTCGCGCTGCTGCTCGCCGTCGCGGCGCTGGTCGGCAGCCGGGCGTACCGGAGCTCCTACCGGCACCGCACGGTGCACGGCGAGCGGCTGCTCGGTCTCGCCCGTGACGACGACCGCTGGCAGGACGTCCCTGGCCGGGTCGTCCTGAACGGCCTCTACGGCCTGCGGGACGGGCACCCGCTGTACGGCGCCCGGAAGGCGTCGCACGCCCGGGAGATGGAGGAGTGGAGGCGCCGCCAGGCCCAGGAGGACAAGGGCAACGGCGGCCTCGGCGGGATCTGAGCCCGTTCCGGCGGTCGGACGGTGAGGCCGTCGGCGAGCTGGGTGGGGCCGGGGGCGCCCGACGGTTGGCGGTAGGAGCGGGGAATTCCCTGGTGGATCGGCCGTCATCGCGTGGACAGATCTTTGTCGGGAGCGACTTCCGGTGACACCGCCGTCACCTTCCCGGCGGCGAAATCCGGTTCGGCCCGACGCAGCGCCCCGGCGCTCAGCAGCAGGGCGAAGACGAGCAGGGTGACCAGCCCGAAGGAGACGGTGAGCGACGTCGCCTGGGCGAGGGCGCCGATCACGGCGGGGGCGATCAGGCCGGAGGTGTAGGTGACGGTGGCGACGCCCGCGATGGCCTGGCTGGGGTTGCTGCCGATCCGTCCGGCGGCCGCGAAGGCGAGCGGGACGATCACCGCGACGCCGACGCCGATCAGTGCGAAGCCCGGGACGGCCACCGCCGGGTGGTCGGCGGCCACCACCAGCACCCCGCCGACGGCGGCGATCGCCCCGCCCAGCCGGGTGGTGCGGACGGCGCCGAGGCGGCGGATCACCGCGTCCCCGGCGAGCCGGCTGACCGCCATGGTGAGTGAGAAGGCGGTGTACGAGGCGGCCGCGACGGTGGCGGAGGCGCCGGTGACGTCCTTCAGGTAGACGCCGCTCCAGTCCATCGAGGCGCCCTCACCGAACACCGCGCAGAAGCCGACCAGTCCGATCACCAGCGAGCTGCGCGGCGGCAGCGCGAAGCGCGGCGGCGCCTGCGCCTCCTCGGGCGCCCGCAGGTCGGGCAGGCCCCGGCAGACCGGCTGGGCGAGGGCGAGCAGGACGAGCGCGGTGACGGCCAGCTGGAGCCGGGCGTCGAGGTCGAGGTGCGCGGCCAGGATGCCGAAGCCGGAGGCCAGCAGGCCGCCCGCGCTCCACATCCCGTGCAGCCCGGACATGATCGAGCGGCCGAGCCGCTGCTCGATCTCCACACCCTGGGCGTTCATCGCGACGTCCGCCATGCCCGCCGTGGCGCCGTACACCAGCAGTACCGCGCACAGCACCGGCAGTGCGGGGGCGAGCGCGGGCAGGGTGAGGGTCAGGCACCAGAGCGAGATCAGCCCGCGCACCGCCGCCCGGCCGCCGTAGCGGTGGACGAAGCGTCCGGCCAGCGGCATCGCGAGGGAGGAGCCGACGGCAGGCATGACGAGCGCCAGGCCGAGCTGGCCGGGGGAGAGGTCCAGCCGGTCCTGGATCCACGGGATACGGGTGACGAAGGTGCCGCCGACGGCGCCGTGCACGGCGAAGACCAGCGCGATGCTCGCCCGGGCCCGGCGTGGGGCCTCCAGTGGTTCGAGTGTGTTCACGGTCATGCGGCTTTCCCTCCCGGTCGCGCGGGGCGGGGCGCGACGGTGCCCTGTGGGTGGTCTACGTGCAGGCCGATCGGTCCGCGCGGCGGACGCGGCCGTCCGGCGGACGGTTCGATAAACTATCAGGAAGGGACCCTGATAGAAACACTCTGGAAGGATGAGCTGCCATGACCACCGCGCGTACGGCCACGCCGAGCACCGCCCGGGCGATCAACGACCGGCTGGCGCTCAACCTCCTGCTCGAACAGGGCCCGCTGACCGCGACCGAGCTGCGCGACCTCACCGGCCTGTCCCGGCCGACCGTCGCCGACCTGCTCGACCGCCTCCAGCGCACCGGCCTGGTCGCCGTCGTCGGCGAACGCGGCGAGCAGCGGCGCGGCCCCAACGCCAGGGTCTACGCCCTGGTCGCCTCCCGCGCCCACATCGCCGCCTTCGACGTCCGCTCCGGCGGCGTCAGCCTGGTCGTCGCCGACCTGGCCGGGCGCACCCTCGCCACCGCAGAGGTCCCGGTCGAGGGCGACGGCGGGCCCGACACCGCCGGGGCGATCGTCGCCACCCTGCTGGAGAGCGCGCGCGGCGCCGGCGTCGAGCGGCTGCACACCGTCGCGGTCGGCGCCCCCGGCCTGGTCGACCCCGCCACCGGGCGCCTGCACAGCACCGGCAACCTCCCCCGCTGGCACGCCGAACTCCTCGCCGCACTGAGGGAGTTGCCCGACACCGAGGTGATCCTGGAGAACGAGGTCAACCTGGCCGGCCGGGCCGAGTACCGGGTCGGCGCCGCCCGGGACCGCGACACCTTCGTGCTGATGTGGCTCGGCCACAGTGTCGGCGCCGCCGTCATCCTGGACGGGCGGCTGCGCCGCGGCTTCTCCGGCGGCACCGGCGAGATCTGCTTCCTGCCCGTCCCCGGCACCGTCGGCCTGCCCAGTGCCGACAGCTGCGAGGGCGGCTTCCACGGGCTGGTCGGCAGCGCCGCCGTCTGCGAACTCGCCCGCGCCCACGGGCTGCCCGCCGGCCCGGCCGGGGACGCGGGCGCCGCCGAGGCCGCGGTGCGCGCCGCGCTGGCCGCCGGGGCACGGGGCGAACCGTTCCTGGACGAGCTGGCCGAGCGGATCGCGCTCGGCGCGGCCGGCGTCTGCGTGGTGCTCGACCCCGGCTGCGTGGTGCTCGGCGGCGAGATCGGCCGGGCCGGCGGCGCCGAACTGGCCGGACGGGTGGAACGGCGCCTCGCCGGGTTCTCCCCACTGCGCACCGAGGTGCGCGCCGGTACGGCAGGTGGCGGCGCGGTGCTCGCCGGGGCCGTCCTCACCGCGGGCGACGCGGTCCGCCAGGACCTGTTCGGCGAGCCGTAGGGGAGTTTCCCGTCAATGTCCCCGGTACGGCAGGATGGCGGCCGGGGGCGCGTACCTCCGTACCTCGAACCACCGTCAGGAGTCGCACATGGGCCAGCCCGGGGTGCCGGTCAACCCGTACCGCATCGGTGAGGCCGCGGCGCTGCTCGGCGTCAGCTCGGACACCATGCGGCGCTGGGTGGACGCCGGGAAGATCGCCGCCGTGCGGGACGAGCACGGGCACCGGATCATCCCCGGCGCCGAGCTCGCCGCCTTCGCCCGCGAGCTGGCCCGCCCGGAGGTCGCCGAGGCCGAGGGCCGGCCGTCCTCCGCGCGCAACCGCTTCCCCGGGATCGTCACCGAGGTGCGGCTCGGCGACGTGGCCGCGCAGGTGGAGGTGCAGGCCGGGCCCTTCCGGGTGGTGTCGCTGATCAGCCGGGAGTCGGCGGAGGAGCTGAACCTGGTCCCCGGCGCACCGGCCACGGCGGTCATCAAGTCCACCAACGTGATGATCGAACGACGCTAGCCCTGTCCTCCACCCGACCCCCTGGCCTTCTGGACTGATTCGATGAGTCTCGCCCGCACCGCCCCCGTGCCCGCCCCCGCCGACCGCCGCCCGGTGCTCGCCGTCGCCCACCGCGGCGACCCGTACCGCTACCGCGAGAACACCCTGCCCTCGGTCGAGTCCGCGCTCGCCGCCGGGGCCGACGCCGTCGAGGTGGACGTCCAGCTCACCCGCGACAAGGTGCCGGTGCTGCTGCACGACCGCACCCTGGAGCGGCTCTGGGGCGACCCGCGCGCCATCGACCGGGTCACCGTCGAGCAGCTGGACGAGCTGCGCCGGGGCGACCTGGCGATCCCCACCCTCGCCGAGGCGGTCAAGAGCGTCGCGGCCGCGAACGGCCCCCGGCTGCTGATCGACCTGGACGAGCCCGGCCCGGCCGCCGCCACCTGGTCCGTCGTCACGGGGCTCGGCGCCGAACGGCTGGTCGCCTTCTGCGGCCCCGTCACCGCCATGCTCGCGGTGCGCGAACTCACCCCGAACGCCTCCATCGCGCTCACCTGGAAGCAGCCCCGGATGCCCGCGCCCGCCCTGCTGAAGGACCTGCGCCCGGCCTTCCTCAACCCGCCGTTCGGCCTGGTCACCCCCGAGTTCGTCGGCGCCGCGGCGGACGCCGGGCTCGCCGTCTCCACCTGGACGGCCGACCTGCGGCGCACCATGCGCCGGCTGCGCGACACCGGGGTCGACTCCATCACCACCAACCGGATCTCCGTGCTGCGCTCGGTGCTGGACGGCCGCCGGTGAGGGTGCTCAGCACCCGGGAGCTCGGCCGGGCCCTGCTGGCCCGTCAGCACCTGCTCGCCCGCACCGACCTGGAGCCTTCCGAGGTCATCCACCACCTCGGCGGGCTCCAGGCCCAGGCCGTACCGCAGCCGCCCTACCTCGGGCTGCTCTCCCGGCTGGACGCCTTCTCCCCGGAGCGGCTGAGCACGCTGATCGAACAGCGGGCGGTGGTCCGGATCGCCCTCCAGCGCGGCACCATCCATCTGGTCACCGCCGAGGACTGCCGGACGCTGCGCCCGCTGCTCCAGCCCGTCCTGGACCAGGCGCTGCGCACCACCTACGGCAAGCGGCTGGCCGGGCTGGACCTCGACGTGCTGGCGGGCGAGGCCCGGGCGCTGGTCGAGGCGCAGCCGCGCACCTTCCAGCAGCTCGGCGCGCTGCTGGCCGAGAGCCGCCCGGACCGCGACCCGGCCGCGCTCGCCCAGGCGGCGCGGTGCCTGCTGCCACTGGTGCAGGTGCCGCCGCGCGGCCTGTGGGGGCGCAGCGGCCCGGCCGCGCACACCACCGCCGAGGCCTGGCTCGGCCGCCCGATGGACCCCGCACCCGCGCCGGACCGGCTGGTGCTGCGCTACCTGGCGGCCTTCGGCCCGGCCGACGCGGCGGACCTCAGGAAGTGGTGCGGGCTCACCGGGCTCGGCCCGGTGCTGGGGCGGCTCGCGCCGCGGTTGCTGACCTTCCGGGACGAGCGGGGCCGGCTGCTGTACGACCTGCCGGAGGCGCCCCGGCCGGAGCCGGATGTCCCGGCGCCGGTGCGACTGGTCGCGCCCTTCGACAACCTGCTGCTCTCGCACGCCGACCGCAGCCGGGTGCTGCCGGAGGAGTACAAGGGGTGGGTGATGACCCGGAACGGGCTCGTGCTCGGCACCCTGCTGGTGGACGGGCTGGTCGCCGGGACGTGGCGGCTGACGGGGGAGCAGGAGGTCGTCGTCCAGCCGTTCGTCCGGCTGGCGCGGGCCGACCGGGAGGCGGCGGAGGCGGAGGCGCGACGGGTGCTGGCCTTCGCGGGTGCGGGTGCGGGTGCGGGTGCGGGTGCGGGCGGGGGCGGGGCCGTACGGATCCAGGCAGCCACTTAGCCGCAAAACGGGCAGATCGTCAGATTCTCTGTTGAGATGGGTCGGTTCGGACTCAACGACGATCCCCGGCGGAGGTGGCCGTGTCCGTGGAGCGCCCGCCCGGTGGGCAGCCCGACCACCGCAGGCCGTACCTGATGCTGCCACCGGCCGTTCGGGGGGCGGCGGCCTGGTCGGTGGCGGTGATCCTGCTGATCGCCGTCGCCTCACTGCTGGTCTTCGCCCTGGTGGAGCTGCGGGCGGCGACCGTGCCGTTCGTCCTGGCGCTGCTCGGGGCCGCGCTGCTGCACCCCGTGGTGCCCTGGCTGGTCCGCCGGGGTGTGAGCCGAAGCCTGGCGGCCGGGCTGACCTGCGTCGTGCTGGTCGCGGCGGTGGCCGGGGTGATCGTGCTGCTGGTCAACTCCCTGGTGCACAGCGCCCCGCACATCGCCGCCTCGCTCCCGGCGGCCGGCAAGCGGCTGGCCGACTGGCTGGGCCCGTTCGGGGAGAAGATCCAGCACGCCCTGACCAATGCCAAGGGCGAGACCAACTCGCTGGTCTCCACGCTCACCAGCGGCGTGCTCTCGGGCCTGGGCCTGCTCACCCAGCTGATCACCGGCGGGGTGCTGGCGCTGGCCCTGGTCTTCTTCTTCCTCCGTGACGGCCACCGCACCGGCGACGCCATCCGCTCCTACCTGCCCGGGCGCGGCGCCGAAACCGTGATCGCCTGCGCCGTGCGCGCCTTCGAGGCGATGGCCGGCTTCATGCGCGGCACCACCCTGATCGCCCTGCTCGACGCCGGCTTCATCACCATCGGCCTGCTCGCCCTCGGCGTCCCCGGTGCGCCGGGCCTCGGCGCGCTGGTCTTCATGGGCGCCTACATCCCCTTCGTCGGGGCCTTCCTGTCCGGCACGGTGGCCGTGCTGGTCGCCCTCGCCGACGGCGGGCTCGGGACGGCGCTGTGGGCGCTCGGCGTGGTGCTGACGGTCCAGATGATCGAGGGCAACATCCTGCAGCCGATCATCCAGAGCCGCACGGTCGAGCTGCACCCGGCGACGATCATGGTCGCCGTGGTCGCCGGCGCCGGCGTCGCGGGCATCATCGGCGCCCTGCTCGCCGTCCCGGTCTGCGCCGCGGGGAGCGGAGTGATCTCGGTGCTACGGGGTCTGGCGACCGGCCCCGAATAAGCCTGTTGCCCTGGGCGGGGTGGACGTGCGAGCATCACTAATGCGACGCCAGTCGCAATAGTATCCAAGGGGTGTGGATGGAACTGTTCGAGGTGGCCGAGGCGGGGGCCGGGCCGTACGGGGTGACCGTGGGGCCGGACGGGGGCGTGTGGTTCACGCTCGTGCACGCCGGGGAGATCGGGCGGCTGGCGGCGGACGGCTCGGTGGAGCGGTTCGGGCTGGGCGCGCCGGGGTGCGGGCCGTCGGTGATCACCGTGGGGCCCGACGGGGCCCTGTGGTTCAGCCGGATGCGGGACCACCGGATCGGGCGGATCACGGTGGACGGTGAGGTGGGCTCGTACGGGGTGCCGACGCAGAACGCCGGGCCGTACGGGATCGCGGCCGGGCCCGGCGGGGCGCTCTGGTTCACCGAGCTGAACGTCGACCGGGTCGGGCGGATCACCGTGGACGGGCAGGTGACGGAGTTTCCGCTGCCGCTGGCCGGGGCTTTCCCGTCGCTGATCACCGCTGGGGCGGACGGCGCGCTGTGGTGCACGCTCAACCAGGCGAACGCCGTCGCCCGGGTGGGCGTCGAGGGCGAGGTGACCGTCCACCGGCTGCCCACCGAGGGCACCGCGCCGGTCGGGATCACGGCCGGGGCGGACGGCGCGCTCTGGTACGTGGGGATCGGCGGCGGGCTGGTCGGGCGGATCACCGTGGACGGGCAGGTCACCGAGTACCCGCTGGCCGACCGGGCCGCCAAGCCGCACGCGATCGCCGCCGGCCTCGACGGGCGGCTCTGGTTCACCGAGTGGGGCGCCGGCCGGATCGGGGTGCTGACCCCGGACGGACGGCTGGACGGGCACCCGGTCCCCGGCCCGGGCGCCGAGCCGCACGGGATCGCCGTCGGCCCGGACGGCGCGGTGTACGCGGCGCTGGAGCGCGGCCAGATCGCCCGACTGGCGGACTGAGCGAGCGCGACGGCGCGCTCGGGGCCCGGGCGGGTGGTCCCGGCGCGGGCCCGGGAACTCGGGCCCAGCGGCCCCGGGCGGGCGGGCCCAAGGGCCCTGGGGTGCGGTGGCGGTGCGTTCGGATCATGGAGCGTCATCATTCGCACGACGTTCCGAAGGAGTGCGTCCTTGAGCGCCACCCAGGCACAGGGCGACCCCACCTCACCGCCAACGCCCCTGCCGACAGGGGCGGTTCGGTCCCGCCGACCCGGCTCGGCCGTGGTCAGGCTGCTGACCACCACCGACCACAAGACGATCGGCACCATGTATCTGGTGTCCTCGTTCGCGTTCTTCCTGATCGGCGGCATCCTCGCGCTGGTCATGCGCGCCGAACTCGCCCGGCCCGGCACCCAGATCCTCTCCAACGAGCAGTTCAACCAGGCCTTCACCATGCACGGTTCGGTGATGCTGCTGCTCTTCGCGATGCCGCTGTTCACCGGCTTCGCGAACTGGATCATGCCGCTGCAGATCGGCGCCCCGGACGTGGCCTTCCCGCGCCTGAACATGCTGTCCTACTGGCTGTTCATGTTCGGCTCGCTGATCGCCGCCGCCGGCTTCCTCACCCCGCAGGGCGCCGCCGACTTCGGCTGGTTCGCCTACGCGCCGCTGTCCGACGCCGTCCACTCGCCGGGCGTCGGCTCCGACATGTGGATCATGGGCGTGACGCTGTCCGGCTTCGGCAGCATCTTCGGTGCGGTCAACTTCATCACCACCATCATCTGCATGCGGGCCCCCGGACTGACCATGTTCCGGATGTCCATCTTCTGCTGGAACGTGCTGCTCACCTCGGTGCTGGTGCTGCTGGTCTTCCCGGTGCTGGCCGCCGCGCTGCTCGCGCTCGAATGCGACCGCAAGTTCGGCTCGCACGTCTTCGACCCGGCCAACGGCGGGGCGATGCTGTGGCAACACCTGTTCTGGTTCTTCGGCCATCCGGAGGTGTACATCCTGGCGCTGCCGTTCTTCGGCATCGTCTCGGAGGTCATCCCGGTGTTCAGCCGCAAACCGATGTTCGGCTACGCGGGCCTGATCGCCGCGACGGTGGCCATCGCGGGCCTGTCGGTGACGGTGTGGGCGCACCACATGTACGTCACCGGGCAGGTGCTGCTGCCGTTCTTCTCCTTCATGACCTTCCTGATCGCGGTGCCGACGGGGGTCAAGTTCTTCAACTGGGTCGGCACCATGTGGAAGGGCTCGCTGAGTTTCGAGACACCGATGCTGTGGACGGTCGGCTTCCTGGTCACCTTCCTGTTCGGTGGACTGACGGGCGTGCTGCTCGCCGCGCCGCCGATCGACTTCCACGTCTCCGACTCGTACTTCGTCGTCGCGCACTTCCACTACACGCTGTTCGGCACGGTGGTGTACGCGATGTTCGCCGGCTTCCACTTCTGGTGGCCCAAGATGACCGGCAAGAAGCTCGACGAGCGGCTCGGCAGGATCACCTTCTGGACGCTCACCGTCGGCTTCCACACGACGTTCCTGGTGCAGCACTGGCTCGGCGCGGAGGGCATGCCGCGCCGGTACGCCGACTACCTGGCCTCGGACGGCTTCACCACGCTCAACACCGTCTCGACCATCGGGTCCTTCCTGCTCGGGCTGTCGATCCTGCCGTTCCTCTACAACGTCTGGAAGACCGCCAAGTACGGCGAGCGCGTGACCGGGGACGACCCGTGGGGCTGGGGCCGCTCGCTGGAGTGGGCCACCTCCTGCCCGCCGCCCCGGCACAACTTCGTCAAGCTGCCGCGGATCCGGTCGGAATCGCCGGCCTTCGACCTGCACCACCCGGACATCGCGGCCCGGGACGTGCTGGAGAACACCGGTAGACCGGCCGCGTACCTCGGCGACGTGGAGCCGGCGAAGTACGACCGGCCGCTGCCGCGGGCGGAGCGGGGGCGGGTGTCGTCCTCGTCCTCCTCCCCGTCCGGCTCCGACGGCTGAGGCCGTACCGGGGCCGTACCCCTGAACGCCGTCCCCGCCCGCGTCGCTGCCCCCGGGCGGGCGGGGACGGCTCCCCTGCCCCCATCCCCTGTCCGCGAACTGCGTGCGATCCCCGTGCGATCCCCGATCCCCGTGCGCCTAGGAAGGCCGGCCCGTGACCCACACCGTCCTCGCCATCGGCACCGCCGCCCTCACCGCCAGCGGCTGCGTCTGGTACCTGCCCGCCATCGCCGACCTCCAGGCCGGCGCCGACCGGCCCCGCTCCACCCGTACGGCCGCGGCGGCCTGCGTGATGTGGTGGGCGGGGCTGGCGTTGGCCGGCGCGCTGCTGCTCGCCCTGTCGGACTGGCGCCCCGCCGCCCAGGTGGCTCTCGCCGGGCTGGTCGGCGGTACGGCCCTGCGGGTGCGGGCCCGGTGGGACCGTCGCGGCGAGCAGCGGGAGACCGCCGCCCGCTGGGCCGCCCTGGACGTCGGCCCGGTGCCGTGTACGGGCCGCCCGGCGGCGGTGGCGCTGACGGGGTGGCTGATCGTGGGCGCGGCGGTGGCCTCGCTGGGGGCGGTGGCGATCCTGCTGTCGAGCGGGGGCGACGTCGTGCCGAGGGTGGCGCTGGCGGCGGCCGGCGGCGCCGGGGTGGCGCTCGCGTTCCTGCTCATGGGGCTGGGGAACGTACGGCGGCAGGGACGCTGAAGGGGCGTTGCTCCCGGAATGGGGCCATTGGACCCTGCTCCCGTGAGGCCGGGCGGGGGATGATGCGGTGGGCCCCGCTGGGAGTGTGCGGGGGGTGACGAAGGTGGAGCCGCGTGATGGCGACCAAGGCGGAGGGTGTCGGGGATTCGGCGCCGGTCCGGGTGTTCCTGCTGGACGACCACGAGGTGGTGCGCCGTGGGGTGCACGACCTGCTGGACGGCGAGCCGGACCTGGAGGTGGTCGGGGAGGCCGCGACGGCCGAACAGGCCCTGGTGCGGGTGCCGGCGCTGCGGCCCGACGTGGCGGTGCTGGACGTGCGGCTGGGCGACGGGGACGGGGTGTCGGTCTGCCGTGAGCTGCGGTCCCGGATGCCCGACCTGGCCTGTCTGATGCTGACCTCCTTCGACGACGAGGAGGCGCTCCTCGACGCCGTGATGGCGGGCGCGGCCGGCTATGTGCTGAAGCAGATCAGCGGTACCGACCTGGTCGCCGCCGTCCGTACCGTCGCCTCCGGCCGGTCGATGCTCGACCCCGGTGCGGCGACCCGACTGCTGAACCGGCTGCGCAGCGACGCCGAGCCCGCCCGGCCGGTGACCGCCGGGCCGGGGCTGACCGCGCGTGAGCAGGAGGTGCTGGCACTGATCGGGGAGGGCCTGACCAACCGGCAGATCGGCGAGCGGCTCTACCTGGCCGAGAAGACGGTGAAGAACCACGTCTCCCGGCTGCTCGCCAAGCTGGGCGTGGAACGCCGGGTGCAGGCGGCGCTGATCGCCACCGAGCTGCGGCAGTCCTCCGCCGCTCAGCCGTCCGTGCTGCGGGTCGGCCGGGGCTGAGGGTCGCCGGGGCTGCGGGGCGGTCGGGGGCTGAGGGCCCGTCCGCCCCGGGCCCCCGGCGCGACCATCGGCCCTCGCGGGCCCGTCCCGCCGGACCCGGACCGCTTGCCGGACCGACCCCCGGTCGGCTTGACTGCCGGCCGGAACGGATTCGATTGCTCGACTACGACACCGAGGCGCGGGACTACGACGACTCACGCGGCGGTGAACCCCGCGCCGAGGCCGCGGCGGCGGCCGTCGAACGGCTGCTGCCGGAGGACGGGCGCACGGTGCTGGACGTTGCCTGCGGGACCGGCATCGTCACCGCCCGGCTGCGCCGCCCCGGTCGGACCGTCCTGGGGGTCGACCGCTCGCCCGGGATGCTGCGCCTGGCCGAGCAGCGCCTGCCCGGCGCCGTCCTCTGCGCGGATGCCACCCGGCTCCCGCTCCGCACGGGCAGCGCGGACGCCGTGGTGCTGGTCTGGCTGCTCCACCTGCTGCCGGATGCCGCGCCCGTCCTGGCGGAGGCCCGCCGGGTGCTGCGCCCGGGCGGGGCGCTGATCACCACGGTGGACAAGAACGACGCGTACTTCACCGAGCCCAGCGACCTCGCCGAGGCCACGGCCGGGCTGCGCCGCCGCCACGCCCCGCAGGTGACGGACAACGTCGAGCGCCTGACCGCCCGGGCGGCTGCCCTCGGCCTCAGCCCGGCGGCCGAGACGTCGTTCCCGGGCCTCGGCCAGGGCCGCAGCCCCCGCGCCTGGCGGGAGTCCGTCGGCAAGGGCCGCATTCTCTGGTGCCGGGACCCCGCCGACGCGGCCACCGCCGTACGGGCGCTCGCCGCGCTTCCCGACCAGGACACCCCGCGCCCCGACCCGCAGTACCGCCTGCTGGCCTTCCGCGCCTGAGGGACGACGGGCGACGGTGACCGCCCGGCCGTTCACGGCCGGGAACTCAGTGCGGATCGCCCTCGATGCGCCCCGCCAGCGCCCGGACGGTGGGCGGGAGTTGACACAGGCGCAGGGCGAGCAGCGGGACGGCGATCCCGAGGTAGACCCAGCCGAGGGCGAACCGGGCCGACTCGCCGGGCAGCGCGAACTGGACGGCGAACAGGGCGAGTAGGAGCGCGGCCTTCCACGGCAGGAAGCGCAGGTCCAGCAGCAGCACCACGGCCAGGACGGTCTGGGCGGCGGTCAGCAGCACCTCGTCCACCTGGCGTTCGACCAGCGGGAGGGAGGCCCCGCCGCCGCCCGCGAGGTGGGCGAGCGGCAGACAACCGACCAGCAGGGTCCACCAGTGGAACCGGAGGGTGCCACCGGCTTTGGCCGGTGGGGGAATCCGGCTTCCCGCGATGGGGGCACCCCCGGCCGGAAGCTGGGGGAGGGACAGGAATAGTCGAATCGCCGTCAAGGCGATCCAGCGTCTCGGGAGAGGCGGTGGTGGGAGCGACTTCAAGCAGGTGCGGCAACTCGGAGTGCTGCCAGGATGACGGCGTGTCACCTGCTTTGCAGCCCCGCGGATGGATCAAGGAGAAGTCGCGCAAGAGCCAAGCCGACTTCGCATGCGTACCCTGCGGCTTCACCTGCAACGCGGACACCAACGCAGCAACCAACGTCGCGGTAGGACAGGCCGTAAGGCCACGGAAGACACCTTCCGGTACCGGAGGGGCAACACCGCGCCAGCGGTCGAGTGCCCGTGAACCTCAACACCCCATCGGTGTTGGAATCCCTCGGCTTCAGCCGGGGGAGGATGTCAAATCAGCAGCAGCGCCGCCGACAGCACACCGAGGCCGAACACCAGCGTGCCCGGCACCGGCGCCGGGCGGACCCCGGCCACGGCGACCGCGAGCCGCGCCGCCGTGGCCGGCCCGCTCGGCGGTGGCGCGGACGGGACGTCGGCGGCGCCCGGGGGCCGGGTGGCGCTCGCGGGTGACTCGTGGGCCATCGGCCGTCCTTGCGCTCGACGCTCGGGGAAACGCGAGCAGGCTAGGGGCGGTTGACGGTGGGCACGGGTGCGCGGCGCCGGGCTACGGCGGAGTTCCCCCGTACGGAGGCTACGGACGGCTGCCCCGGCCGGCCGCTCAGGACCCGAGCGGCGCCTCCCACACCAGCCGGGTGCCGCCGTTCCCGCCGTCCGCCGGGCCGAGGGTGAAGGTCCCGCCGACCCGCTCGGCGCGCTCGGCGAGGTTGCGCAGCCCGCTGCGCCGACCGCCCTCGGGCACGCCCACCCCGTCGTCGGCCACCGTGAGCACCACCTGCCCGGCCAGGGCGCGCAGGGTCACCTCGACCCGGGTGGCGCGGGCGTGCCGGGCGGCGTTGCTGAGCGCCTCGGCGAGGACGGCCACCACGTGCTCGGCCAGCTCCTGCGGCACGTCGGTGTCGAGCAGGCCCTCCATGCTGAGCCGGGGCGCGAAGCCGAGCGGCCCCTGCGCCTCGGTGACGACCCGGGTGGCGCGGGCGCGCAGGCCCCGGTCGGGTTCGCTGTGGGCGCGCAGGCCGAAGATGGTCGAGCGGATGATCTTTATGGTCTCGTCCAGGTCCGCGACCGCCCGGGCGACCCGGTCCGCGGCGGCCGGGCTCTCGATCAGCCGGCCCGCGCTCTGCAGCGTCATCCCGGTGGCGAACAGCCGCTGGATGGCCAGGTCGTGCAGGTCCCGGGCGATCCGGTCGCGGTCCTCCAGCAGGTTCAACTGCTCGGCGTCGCGCCGCCGTTCGGCCAGTTCCAGCGCCAGCGCCGCCTGGTCGGCGAAGCCCAGCAGCGGGCCGGTCTCCTCCGGCCCGAAGGCGGGCTGCCCCTGCGCCCGGGCCAGCAGCAGCACGCCGCGCCCGTACCCGGCGCCGGTGCCCAGCGGTACCGCGACGGCCGGGCCCAGCCCGTCGAAGCGGCCCGCCGGACCGGCCGGGAAGCGGGCGTCGCAGGCCAGTTCGTCGCTGGTCACCGGCGAGCCGGAGGCGTACGCGGCGCCGGAGGCGGTGCCGTCCACCGGCACGGTCACCCCCAGCCGGGCGTCCGGCGAGCCGCCGAGCGCGACCTCGACCGCCAGCTCCTCGGCCCGCTCCCCAGGGCCGGCCAGCGCCACCGAGACGTCCGCCAGTTCGGCGCCCGCGATCTCCCGGGCCCGGCGGGCGATCAGCTCGACCACCTCCAGGCGCGGCGCGCCCGACAGCAGGCTGCGGGTGATCTCGGTGCTCGCCCGCAGCCAGCGCTGGCGCAGCTGCGCCTCCTCGTAGAGGCGGGCGTTGTCGATCGCGACGCCGGCCGCGACCGCCAGGGTGGAGATCACCGCCTCGTCGTCCTCGTCGAAGTCCAGCCCGCCGCGCTTGTCGGTCAGGTAGAGGTTGCCGAACACCTCCCCGTGCACCCGCACCGGCACCCCCAGGAAGGTGTGCATCGGCGGGTGGTTCGCCGGGAAGCCGACCGAGGCCGAGTGTTCGGACAGCACCGGGCAGCGCAGCGGCTGCGGATGGCGGATCAGTTCGCCGAGGATGCCCCGGCCGGCGGGCGGCGGGCCGATCTCGGCGATCTCCTCGTCGGACAGACCCACCGTCAGGAACTGCGACAGCGAGTGCCCGTCCGGCCCGATCACCCCCAGCGCGCCGTAGCGGGCGTCCACCAGATCGACGGCGGCCTCCACGATCCGGTGCAGCGCCTGGGCGAGGTCCAGCTCGCGGCCGACCGCGAGCACCGCCTCCAGCAGGTTGTGCACCCGGTTCTGCGTCCCGCGCGCCGCGTCGATCCGCCACTGCAACTCCTCCAGCAGCTCGTCCAGGCGCAGCCGGGGCATCCGCGCGCCGCCGCCCGCCGCGCTGCCGTCCGCTTCGCCCACCGCTGTCCTCCTCGTGCTCGCTGACCGTCCACCGCTGTGGGGCCGGGCGGCTTCGGTGCCGTCCGACCAGCGGGAATTCCGTGTGCACACGGTAGTGCCCGGGTGTCGACGCGGTGGAGGCCGGGGTCGCACGTAATGTTCCGGCGGACGGGTCCTTCGTCCCGTCGGCGCGGGGCTTGTGGCCTCTGGCGGGGGCCGGACCCGGACGTCAGGGTGGGGACCAGGAGCGGACGGGGCGTCAGGGCGCACCGTTCCCGGCGCCGAGACACTGGAGGAACCGTCATGACGTCAACCGTTGCGGCCGGGGTGGACGGCTCGCCCGCCGGCACCGCCGCCGCCCACTGGGCCGCCGAGGAGGCAGTACGGCGCGGGGCCTCGCTGCGGCTGGTGCACGCCTGGCCGTGGCTGACCGACGGGGTGTCCTCCTTCGCGGAGCCGGACGACCTGCCGGAGGCCGCCCAGCGCACCCTGGCCGCGGCCGCCGACGAGATCCGCGAGCGCCACCCCGGCCTGGCCGTGCACACCGACGTCGTCCTGGACGCGCCCGTGGACGGACTGGTGGCGGCCGCCGCCGACGCCGACCTGCTGGTGCTCGGCTCGCGCGGGCTCGGCGGCTTCACCGGGCTGCTGCTCGGCTCGGTGAGCATGGCGGTGGCCGGTCGGAGCAGCAGGCCGGTGGTCGTGGTACGGGAGGGTCGGGCAACAGGGGGCGAGGTGGTGGTCGGCGTCGACGCGCACGGGCCCGAGGAGGAGGTGCTCGCCTTCGCCTTCCGCGAGGCCGCGCTGCGTGGCGCCCGGCTCCGGGCGGTGCACGGCTGGGACCTGCCGCCGCTGTTCGGCTACGCGGGAGGTGCCGTACCGGCGGGGGAGACCGCCCAGCTGGAGGAGCTGGAGGCCAAGCTGCTGTCGCTCGCCCTGGCCGGGCAGCGCGAGCGGCACCCCGAGGTCGAGGTGGTCGAGGACGTCCGGCTCGGCGCCGCCCGCGGCCTGGTGGAGACCTCCGCCGGGGCCGCCCTGGTCGTGGTCGGCCGGCGCCGCCGCCCGATCGAGCTCGGCCCCCGGCTCGGCCGGGTCGCGCACGCGGCGCTGCACCACGCCGAGGCGCCGGTCGCGGTCGTCCCGCACGGGTGACGTACGTGCTGACGCACGGGCTCACGCACGCGCGACGTCGCATCCGCCGGGCCCTGCGCGACCCGGTCGACGGGCTCGGCCACGTCGAGCCGGTGCCGCGCGCCGGGTACGGGCCGGCCGGCGTGGTCGCACCCCGCCGGCCCGCCCGGGACACGCTCGGTCGGCCCCGGGGTGGCGGCCCGACCGCGTGACAGTGGTGTGCGGCCGCGCCCCACACACGGGCCGCCCACCACTGTCTCCAACGGAGCTCGGCACCGCCGGGGTTCACCCGGCTCGGCGCCCGGCCCGGCGCGTCGCCCGTTCTGCCGCCGGGCCGGGCGCTCAGCGCGGCCGCGCGCCCGGGGGCAGCACCCGGGCGACCAGCCGCAGCGGGGGGCTGTGCCGGAAGGTGAGGGTGAAGCCCACCCCCTGGCCGGGCTTCAGCACGGGCGGAGCGGCGATCATCAGGTCGGCGTCCTCGGGGGACATCGCCAGTTCGCCCCGGGCGGGCACCGGCAGGGCGACGACCGCCTCCCAGCGGCCGGCCGCGCCCTGGTGGAGGTGCCGCTTCAGGGTGATCGGGCCACCGAACTCCCAGCTGGCGCCGGTCAGTTCGTCCGGGACGTCGCCCGGGTTGCGGACCGTGAAGAAGGCCGCCGTCGCCGAGGCCGCGCCGGGCGTGGGCAACAGGACCCAGCCGGCGTCGGCCGCCACCGGCCGTGGTCCGCCGGCCCCGCCGACCACCGTCCAGCCGGTGAGCAGGGCCAGCGCGAGCACCGCCGCGCCGACCGGCGGGGCGACCACCTTGAGTCGTTCGAACGTGAGCCGTTCGACCATCCTCGTCGCCCTCATCGTCGACCCCCCTGCTGCCGGCCCCGTCCCGGCTGCCAGGTGCGCAGCCGCAGGCTGTTGGCCACCACCAGCAGCGAGCTCAACGACATCGCGACCGCCGCCAGCATCGGGTTCAGCAGTCCGACGGCCGCCAGCGGGATCAGCACCAGGTTGTAGCCGAAGGCCCAGAGCAGGTTGGCCCGGATCGTCGCCAGGGTCTGCCGGGCCAGCCGCACCGCGTCCACCACGGCCTCGATGTCCCCGCGCACCAAGGTCAGCCCGGCCGCGCCGATCGCGGCGTCGCTGCCGGAGGCCAGGGCCACCCCGAGGTCCGCCGAGGCCAGCGCGACCGCGTCGTTGACGCCGTCGCCGACCACGGCCACCGTCCGTCCGGCGGCCCGCAGTTCGGCCACCACCTCGGCCTTGCGCTCGGGCGAGGCGCCGGCGTGCACCCGCTCGATGCCCAGCTCGGCCGCCACCGCACGGGCCGCGCCCGGGCCGTCGCCGGTCAGCAGGACGGTCTCCAGGCCCATCCCGCGCAGCCGGTGCAGGGCCCGCCAGCTGCCCGAGCGCACCGTGTCGCCGACCGCCAGGACTGCCGCGCCCCGCCCGTCCAGCTCCACCAGCACCGCCGTGCGGCCCACCTCCCCGGCGGCCGCCACGGCCTCGGCCAGCTCCGGGGGCAGGGAGACGTCGTCCGGCCGTACCACCCGGACGGCGCGGCCCTCGACCGTGCCGGACACCCCGAGACCGGCCGTGGCCGCGAAGCCCTCCACCGGCGGGAGGGGACCGCACCGCTCCCGGGCGGCCGCCGCGACGGCCCGTCCGATCGGGTGCTCCGAGCGGTGCTCGACCGCGCCGGCCAGCCGGAGCACCTCGTCCTCCGTGAACGCCTCCGTGAACGCCGCCGTGAACTCCGTCGTGAACCTTGCTGTGAACTCCTCGGCGGAGCCCCGGGCCACCGTCACCGTCGCCAGCTCCATCCGGCCGGTGGTGAGCGTGCCGGTCTTGTCCATCACCACGGTGTCCACCCGGCGCAGGCTCTCCAGCACCTCCGGGCCGCGCACCAGCACGCCGAGTTCGGCGCCGCGCCCGGTGGCGGCCAGCAGCGCGGTCGGGGTCGCCAGACCCAGCGCGCACGGGCAGGCCACCACCAGCACCGCGACCGCCGCCGTGACCGCCGCCTGCGGGGCCGCGCCCGCGCCCAGCCAGAAGCCCAGCACACACACCGCGACCGTCAGCACGCAGGGCACGAACACCCCGGCGACCGCGTCCGCCAGCCGCTGGGCCCGCGCCTTGCCGGCCTGGGCGTCGGCCACCAGGGCGGTGATCCGGGCCAGTTGGGTGTCCGCGCCGACCGCCGTCGCCCGGACCACCAGGGCGCCACCGACGTTCACCGTCGCACCCGCCACCTGGTCGCCCGGGCCGACCTCGACCGGCACGCTCTCCCCGGTCAGCAGGCTCAGGTCCAGCGCCGAACCGCCGTCGACCACCACCCCGTCGGTGGCCACCCGCTCACCCGGCCGTACCACGAACTCCTGCCCCGGTAGCAGGAGTTCGATCGGTATCAGCCGCTCCTCACCGTCCTCCGCCCGCAGGCACACCTGCTTGGCGCCCAGCTCGGCCAGTGCGCGCAGCGCGGAGCCGCTGCGCCGCCGCACCCGGCCTTCCAGCAGCCGCCCGGCCAGCACGAACAGCGGCACGCCGACCGCCGCCTCCAGGTAGACGTGTGCTGTGCCGCCGCCGTCGGCGGTCAGTGAGAACGGCATCCGCATGCCCAACTGGCCTGCCCCGCCGAGGAACAGCGCGTACGCCGACCAGCCGAAGGAGGCCATCACACCCAGGCTGACCAGGGTGTCCATGGTCGCGGTGGCGTGCCGCAGCCCCTGCCGGGCCCGGCGGTGGAAGCCCGCCGAACCCCAGGTCACCACCGGCACGGCCAGCGCGAAGCAGGCCCACTGCCAGGCGGTGAACTGCAGCGCGGGCAGCATCGACAGCACCAGCACCGGGACGGCCAGCAGGGCGGTGACCAGCAGCCGCCACCGCTCGTCCGGCTCCTCCTCCGCCAACCCGCCGGGTACCCCCGCCGACGCCAACTCGGCGGTGTAGCCTGCCCGTTCGACCGCCGCGACCAGATCCTCGACGGACACCCCGGCCGGGTGCAGCACCCGGGCCCGTCCGGTCGCCAGGTTCACCCCGGCCGTCACCCCGTCGATCCGCGCCAGCCGCTTCTCCACCCGGCCCACGCAGGCCGCGCAGGTCATCCCGCCGACCGCCAGATCGGTGGACACCAGCGCCCCGGCGTCGGCCCCCGCGACCGGGCTCACCGCATTCCGCCCATGTCGTGCCCGCCCATCCCGGGCGACGCCCCGCCGCTGCGGCTCGGCGTCAGCCCCGGCGCCACCGGCCCGGCCTGCCGCCCCACCGCAAACGCCACCACGAACACCACCACCAGCAGCAGGGCGAACCCCACCAGCACACTCAACGGCCGGACACCCGGCGACTTCGCATTCACCCCACAGCAGTCGGATGGAGATCGCGAGTGGTTCCCGCACGCTGAGAAGTCGCGGGGCGCGGTGGGGTGCCGTACGCGGCGCGGGCTGCTCGCCGAGTCGGGCTCCGGCGGGATCTGGCGCGGGCGTTGGTGCGGGCGTTGGTGCAGGGGTCGCGGTCGAAGATCCTCGGGGTGGTGTTCGTCACTGTCCTTCGGCGCCGTTCGTCGCCGTACGATCACTTCGTGTGCCGAAGATCGGCACGGACGCATGAACACACCTGGGGGGATGGCATGAAGCAGACGAAGAAGCGGATGCTCGCCGTGGCGGCCGGTGCGCTGGGGGCGACGGTGGCGCTCGCCGGGACGGCGTCGGCGCAGCCGGCCGGCGCCGGGGGGTCGGCTCCGCACGGGCCGATCGGTCAGCCGGGAACGGGCGAGATCCTGCCGGCCCCGGAGACGGAGGATGTCATCCTCTCGATTCCGGACTGGATCGGGAACGGTGGCGCGGTGACGGCCTCGGTGATCCCGACGCTGCCGTTCACCGTCAAGGTCGGCTGCCGGGGCGGCGGTTCGGTGCAGGTGCACGTCGGCGGCCTGGCCCCGGCCGACTTCACGGTGCAGTGCCCGGTGGACGCCACCGGCGTCGGTTCCGTGGAGATCCCCGCCCGTGAGGGCCGGGACCTCCAGTTCACCGTGGACACCTCGGATCCGTCGATTCACTGGGGCATGTACGCCGTCCAGCCCCGCTGACCCGGGGCCGGATCACGGCCGCACGCTGCGCGGACCGGTCACCGCCGCACCCAACGCGCCGACCCGGGCGCGCAGTTCACGGTCGGCGGTGACCACCAGGCACTCCCGCTCCGGCTGTTCGGTACGGGCCTCCCGCACCAGCTCGACGATCCGGTCGTCGCCGCTGCCGCCAGCCGCGACCACCCGCACCTCGGGCAGGCCGGTCACGCCCCGGGCGGCGCCCTCCACCACCACCAGCACCACCTCCAGCGGGCCGGGCAGGTCCGGAAGCCCCCGGGCGGCGAGCGGGACCAGCGCGTCCCGCAGCCGCTCGGCGGCGCCCCGCCGGTCGCGCCACCAGCCGTCGGGCACCGAGCCGACCACGTTCGCGCCGTCCACCACCAGCAGCAGCGGCGGCGGCGCGGCCTCGTTCTCTCCCATGGCCGCCAAGCCTGCCACGGAGTTCGTCGGCCTGCCGGGCGTGCCGGCGGACCCCCACCCCCGCTGAAGCGATCAGGTCAGGGTGATCCGGATCCCGACGGTGCCGCGCTCGCCGCGGCGCAGGCGGCTGCCGAGCAGGGTGAGCACGCCGAGCAGGCCGTACTTCTGCCGCAGCAGGGTGCGGTAGGCGGCGGTGCGCTCGGGGCCGAGGATCTCGGCGGTGGCCGGGTGCTGCTTGCCGGTCGGGCGGCCCTTGACGTCGCAGGGGCCGACCAGGACGTCCGCGCGGTTGCGGATCCGCTTGACCTTCCAGGAGTCCGCGACGGTCCAGACGCCGAGCGTCTCCCCGTCGCGTACCACCCACACCGGGGTCGGCACGGCGGTGCCGTCCTTCTTGAAGGTGGTGACGAGCAGGTAGCTCCCGGAGGAGAGGCTGACGATCCGGGCGAGCCGGTCCGATGCGGCGGGGTCAGGCGTGGTCATGGCCCGAAGTGTAGAGGGAATGTCCGCAGCTCAGTCGGTCCGGCGGGTGCGGGCGTCGTGGAACAGGGCGCGGGCGCGGCGGGTCAGACGGCGGTGGTTGGGGCCGCCGACGCCGGTCGAGCCGATCTCGTCGGCGTCGGTGGAGCCGGTACCGGGCACATCGGGCGCATCATCGGGCGCACCGGGGGCGGCCGCGGACGCGGTGGCCGTGCGGCGGCGGCGGGTGGCGGCGCGGGCGGCGCCCCAGACGGCGAGGGCGGCGCCGAGGATGCCGGCCGACCAGAGCGCGGGGGTGAGGCCTGGTCCGCCGTTGTGGAGGACGGGCTGGCGGGACCAGGGCGGCAGCTGGTCGGCGGCCGCGGCCTCCGAGGTGGCGTCGGGGGAGGCGGCCTTCAGGACGCCGAGGTCCTCGACCAGCCGGCCGACCGGCTGAACCTTGCCGGCTGCCGCGAAGCCCCAGTCGAGCAGGCTGGCGGCCTCGTCGTAGACCTTGCCCTGCGCGTCGGGGTGCATGACCGTCACCAGCAGGGTGCGGCCGTCCCGTTCGGCCGCGCCGGTGAAGGTGGCGCCCGCGTTGGTGGTGTAGCCGTTCTTGACGCCGATCAGGCCCGGGTACTTGCCGAGCAGCCGGTCGGTGTTGGCGATGTCGTAGGTGATGCGCTGGCCGGTGGTCTTGTCCAGCCCGCCGGGGAAGCGCGCGGTGCGGGTGGAGCAGTAGGAGCGGAAGTCGGCGTTGCGCAGCCCGGCGCGGGCGAACAGGGTGAGGTCGTAGGCGGAGGAGACCTGGCCGTCCATGTCGTAGCCGTCGGGGGAGATCACCTTGGTGTCCAGGGCCTGCAGGGAGTGGGCGCGGATCTGCATCTCGGCGACCGTCTGCGGGACGCCGCCGTTCATGTTCGCCAGGACGTGCACGGCGTCGTTGCCGGAGCTGAGGAAGACGCCCCGCCAGAGGTCCTCGACCCGGTACGGCAGGTTCTCCTTGACGCCGACCAGGCTGCTGCCGACGCCGAGGTTGGCGAGTTCGGCGGGGGTGACCTGGTGTTCCAGCGAGCGGTCGAACTTGGGCAGCACGGTGTCCGCGAACAGCATCTTGAGGGTGCTGGCCGGGGGCAGCTGCCGGTGGGCGTCGTGGGCGGCGAGGACCTCGCCGGTGGTGGCGTCGGCGACCAGCCAGGAGCGGCCGCTCAGCCCGGAGGGCAGGGCGGGTGCCCCGGCCAGCGGGGCGACCTGGACGGCCGGGTGGCCGAGCCGCTCGCCGCCGACGGTGGAGCTGGATCCGGCGTCCTGTGCGAAGGCGGCGGGGGCGCCGATGCCGAGCACCAGGGCCGAGGCCGCGGCGAGCCCGGTGACGGAGAGTGATATCTGCCGTATACGCTTTGGTTGCACACCGCGAACGTACCGGCGCCGCCGCCGGGCCGCCGGTGCTGCTGCTCCGTCCGGGGCCACCGGGACGCGGGCGCGGGGAGAGGGGCCGCGACTTTGGTGGCCCCGGTCCGCGCCGAAAGTCGGATGAACCGGCGGTCGCGGATTCCTAGGCTCTGGGGTATGAAGAACCTGCTCGGCTATCTCGGTTTCGTGCTGATCCTCGGCGGCGGCTCCGGCCTGCTGGCCGACCGGCTCGGGGGTTTCCGACTGTTCGGCTTCGTCCGCTTCCTGGTGCCGGACGGTCACGAGACCGTCGGGTACGTCACGCTGCTGGTGCTCGGCGTGCTGCTGGCGATCCCCGCCGCCCGGCACGACTGAGCAGGGACCCCCGCCGCCCTTAACCGGGTGCGCCGGCCGCGATGCCGTCGAGCAGCACCGCGAGACCGGTGCGGAAGGCCTCCCGGCCGCTCTCCTCGGGTGCGCCGCCGGTGGCGCTCTGCAGTGCGGTCAGCAGCGGGAAGCGTGACGGGAAGTCCGGTGCAAGCTCGGCGAGTTGGGCGGATCGGGCGGTCCACCAGTCCTCGTCCGTGACGCCGGTGGCGGCGGCCGCGCCGCGTGTGTCGGCGGTGGTGGCGGCCATGCCGCGGACGAACTGCCAGAGTGCGGCGACGGCCCCGCGCAGCCGCCCCGGTGTGAGTGCGGCGGGTTGCAGGGCGCTCAACAGGCCCTCCATCGCGGCCAGTTCGGCCGGTCCGAGCACCGGGCGGGCCTGCGAGACCTGGAGCACCCAGGGGTGGCGCAGGTAGCAGTCGTACAGCTGCTCGGCCCAGGCTTCGACGGCGGCCCGCCAGCCGTCCAACAGCGGTAGGTCGACCGGCAGTTCGGCGAGCGCCCGGTCGTGCATCAGGTCGAGCAGTTCGGCCTTTCCGGGCACGTACGTGTAGAGCGCCATCGCGGTGCGGCCGAGCCGTTCGCCCACGGCGCGCATGGACAGTGCGGCCATGCCCTCGGCGTCGGCCACCGTGATTCCGGCGGACACGATCGCGTCCACACTCAGGCCCGGTTTGGGGCCGCTGCGTCCGGTGCGCGGTTCCTCGGGCGCGCCCCAGAGCAGGGCGAGCGAGCGGCGGGCGTCGCCCTGCCCGGCGTAGACGGTCATCCGACATCTCCTTATGGCGTAAAGTATCCTCGCGGCGGCAACTCTTTATGCCGTAAGGTTATCAATCGAAGGGGTTTCGCGATGACACTGCCCGTCACCTTCGTCGAGGTCGTGGCGGTCCGCCGGATCACGCCGCGCACCGCCCGGGTCACCTTCGAGGCCGAGGCCCTGGCCGACACCGTCGGCACCGCGCCCGACCAGCAGCTCAAGCTCTGCTTCCCCCGCCCCGGGCAGCGCGAGCCGGTCCTGCCCGCGCCGCAGGACGACCCGACGGGCTGGTACCAGGCCTACCTGGCGATCCCCGAGGCCGAACGTCCGCTGCTGCGCAGCTTCACCCTGCGCCGCCGGGAGCCGGGCACCCGGCGGATCGAGATCGACTTCGTGCTGCACGGCGACACCGGGCCGGCCGCCGGCTGGGCGCTGCGGGCCGCGCCGGGGGACCGGCTCGGAATGGTCGGGCCGTCCGCGCTGTACGCCCCGCCGGTGCCGTTCGCCGAGGCCGCGGCGGACGCCGACTGGGTGCTGCTGGCCGGGGACGAGACCGCGCTGCCGGCCATCGCGACGCTGCTGGAGGCGCTGCCCGAGGGAGGGCGGGCGTACGTGTGGATCGAGGTCGCCGACCGGGCGGAACGTCAGGAGCTGGAGAGCCGCGCCGACCTGGAGGTGGAGTGGCTGTACCGGGACGGCGCGGCTCCGGGCACCGTGCTGACCGAGGCGTTCCGGGACGCCGTGCTGCCGGGGGGTGAGCCCTTCGTCTGGCTGGCCGGGGAGGCGGGGGCGGTCCGGGCGATCCGCCGCTGCCTGATCGAGGAACAGGGGGTGCCGAAGTCGGACATCGACTTCACCGGGTACTGGCGCCACCGGCTGACCCAGGACGACGCGCCGACCGCCGAGGACCTGGCGGACGCTCAGGAGCGGCTGGCGGCTGGTCCTGACAGCACCTCGGGAAATGCCGCCCGGTGAAACTCCCCGCAGAAACGCCCGGGTGGCCGGGGGTGTGGACGAACTCCCCGGCTGTCCGGACGGCCTCGTCGCTGCGCGTTGTTTCGATCGCGCTCGACGGGGAAGGAAGGGTCGAAGTGTCGACAAGTAGGTAGCGGGCAGGTGGCGAGTGGATGGACAGTGGCGATGTTCCGCCACTGTCGAGAGTCCGCCACCGGCACTTTTGCCGCCGCAGCGGGCAGTTTTGACCGTCACTGACCGGCTCTGATCGGTGAAAAAGGGACGGACGCAGCGCGATTTATACTGTGAATTTTACTTTCCGATGGTCATTTTTACTTTCTGATGGGGATTTCCCCCCTTGTCGTGGTCGTGTCGGATGCGCTGGAATGCGACCGCTGTCGGGACGCGCGGTCCGGAGCAACCGTGCGTCCGACCAGGATCTGCGTGCGCTGGGCCGTGCAACCTGACGTCTCATCAGACGAAAGGATGTCCATTGATCGGCTGGCGGAAGACCCAGCTTGCAGCCGCCGTCACGGTCACCACCGCGTCCATGGTCCTGACTCTCGGGACCATCGCCAACGCAGCCCCGCTCCAGGACCCGCAGAACGCCCAGGCGGCGTCCGCGGACGGGGCGCCGGCACCGGTGATCGTGATCCTGAAGGACCAGATAGCGGACGCCCCGGCCGACCACGGCCACCTGGGCGACCGCCAGCAGAAGACCGCCAACTCCCAGGCGCCGCTGCTGGACAAGGTCAAGGCCAACGGCGGCACCAACATCAAGAGCTTCGTGGTCGGCAACGCCTTCTCGGCCACGGTCAGCCCGGCGCTGCGCGCCAAGCTGCAGGCCGACCCGGCGGTCGCCACCGTGGTGGCGGACGCTCAGGTCCAGGTGGCCCCGATCGCCGCGACCAAGGCGAAGACCGCGGACGAGGCCACGGCCGGTGCGGCCAAGAGCGACGCCGCTCCGCAGGCCGTTTCGGGCAGCAACGGCCAGCCCGAGGAGAACGCGACCAACGCGGTCTGCCCCTCCGACCCCTCCAAGCCGCTGCTGGAGCCGGAGGGCCTGTACTCGGTGCGCGGCGTGACCGGCAACGGTCAGCCCGGCGCGGCCGACCTGGCCACCGGCAAGGGCGTCAAGGTCGCCTACATCGCCGACAGCCTCGACCCGAACAACCCGGACTTCATCCGGGCCGACGGTTCGCACGCCGTTGTCGACTACCAGGACTTCGCGGGTGACGGCTGGGGTGCGCCGACCGGCGCCGCCGAGGCCTTCGGCGACGCCTCGGCGGTCATCGCCCAGGGTCGCCAGACCTACGACGTCTCCAAGTTCGTCAACTCCTCGCACCCGCTGCCGGCCGGCTGCAACATCCGCATCAAGGGCCTCGCCCCGGACGCGGACCTGGTCGCGCTGAAGGCCGGCGGCGAGATGATGTCGAACTCGTCGATCCTGCAGTCCATCGACTACGCGGTGCGGGTCGCCCACGTCGACGTGCTGAACGAGTCCTTCGGTGGCAACGTCACCCCGGACAGCGGCGCGCACGACACCATCTCGCTCTTCAACGACCAGGCCGTCAAGGCCGGTGTCACGGTCTCCGTCTCCTCCGGTGACGCGGGCCTGAGCGGGACGATCGGCACCCCGGCCACCGACCCGAACGTGATCGCGGTCGGTGCCTCGACGGACAACCAGAACTACCAGCAGACCGGTTACGCGGCCTCCAAGTTCTCCAACAAGACCTGGAGCAACAGCCGCATCTCCGCGCTGTCCTCGGGTGGCTTCACCCAGGCCGGCCGGACCGTCGACCTGGTCGCCCCGGGTGAGTCGGACTGGGCGCTCTGCACCCCCGACACCACCAAGTACACCGAGTGCACCGACTTCAACGGCAAGCCCTCGGGCATCCAGCCCTTCGGTGGCACCAGCCAGGCCGCCCCGTTCGTCACCGGTGCCGCGGCCCTGGTCATCCAGGCCTACCGCGACACCCACGGCGGCGACTCGCCGTCCCCGGCGCTGGTGAAGAAGTTCATCACCGGTACCGCCACCGACCTCGGCGTTCCGGCCGAGGAGCAGGGCGCCGGTCTGCTGAACGTCCGGGCCGCCGTCGAGGCCGCCCGCGGCTACGACGACGGCGACGGCACCGACGGTGCCAAGACCGTCGTGGTCAACACCGGCCAGCTGAGCATCTCCGGCACCCCCGGCTCGACCCACACCGCCGACATCTCCGTCACCAACACCAGTGACGAGACCCAGACGGTGAGCGCCGCGACCCGCAGCTTCGCGCCGCTGGCGAACAACCAGCAGACCGTCAAGATGGACTCGGCCTCCACGGACACCTTCAAGTACGCCACCAACGGTGCCGACTGGGTGCAGAAGCAGGTCAAGTTCACGGTTCCGGCCGGTGCCGACCGCCTCGCGGCGTCGATCGCCTGGCACGGCGGCCCGAACCCGGTCACCAACGGCCCCGTGGTCCGCATGACGCTGCTCGACCCGTCGGGCCGCTTCGAGACCAACACCCGTCCGCAGGGCGGCGCGACCCCGGCCAACTTCGGCCTGGTGGACGTCCCGCACCCGGTCGCCGGTGAGTGGACCGCGGTCATGTACACCCCGGCGGGCAAGGCCGGTTACAACGGCGACGTCCAGTTCGGCACCTCCACCCAGCGCGCGGTTCCGGCCGGCGCGGTGAGCCCGAACAGCACCGACGTGAAGCCCGGTGAGACCAAGACCCTCAAGGTCCAGCTCACCACCCCGGCGACCAGCGGCGACTCGAGCGAGGCGGTCACCGTCTCCAGCTCGAACGGCAACACCACCAGCGTTCCGGTGATCCTGCGCAGCCTCGTCCCGGTCACCAACGGCACCGGCACCTTCACCGGCACCATCACCGGTGGCAACGGCCGCGGCCAGTCGCCGACGCAGAGCTTCACCTACGGCTTCGACGTCCCGAAGGGCCAGAAGGACCTGCGGGTCGGCGTCACCGTCGCCAAGGACGCCAACCTGCTCATGCAGGGTGCGCTGATCAGCCCGAACGGCACCCCGATCGACATCGAGGGCAACGCGCTGTTCGACGCCCAGGGTAACCTGACCGGCACCTCCAACGGTGTCTCGGCCACCACCGTCGACCCGGCCGAGGGCCACTGGCGGTTCGTCCTGAACGTGCTCGGCCCGGTCAGCGGCCAGGAGCTCGCCCAGGACTTCACCGGCACCATCGCGTTCAACCAGAACCAGGCCACCGCGGCCGGTCTGCCCAACGACGCGAAGACCAAGCTGGCGGCCGGCAAGCCGGTCACCGTCCAGGTGAACTACACCAACAACACCGCGGCCACCCAGCGCATCGCGGCCGACGGCCGCCTCGACAAGCGCGTCGACCTGCCGCTGGTGCCGCAGGGCGCCTCGGCCTCGGTCAACCTGCCGCTGAGCCTCACCTCCTCGGTCCCCGGCTTCCTGGTGCCCCCGGGCACCGACCAGCTCAAGGCCGTGGCGGCGTCCTCGACGCCGGCGCAGATCGAGCTGAGCGGCACCACCGCCTCGCCGGACCTGTTCGGTGACCTGAAGAAGGCCCAGGACGGCTCGACCATCTCGGTCGTCACCGACAAGGGCAGCGCCGAGCAGCCGGTCGTCCCCGGCTCCTGGAGCACCTTCGTCCAGCAGATCGGCCCGTTCGGCAACAACGCCGCGCCAGCCGGCACCTCCACCATCACCGCCAGCGCGCACACCCTGGCGTTCGACCCGGCGCTGGCCTCCAGCACCGGTGACCCGTTCGCCTCCGGTGTCAACGCCTCCGCTCCGGCCGCCAACCCGGTGACCGTCGCCCCGGGCGCCACCGGCTCGCTGCAGGTGACCGTGACCCCGACCGGCCCGAAGGGCAGCACGGTCAAGGGCATCCTCTACCTGGTGTCCGGCCCGACCTTCGCGCCGACCGCCAA
The DNA here is from genome assembly GCF_043201815.1 of Kitasatospora sp. NPDC048296. Classification (NCBI taxonomy): domain Bacteria; kingdom Bacillati; phylum Actinomycetota; class Actinomycetes; order Kitasatosporales; family Streptomycetaceae; genus Kitasatospora; species Kitasatospora sp. NPDC048296. The sequence continues at coordinate 113,230 of NZ_JBICZB010000010.1, read as the reverse complement.
CAACAGCCTGGGCACCACCGGTTCGGTGCTCGCGGCGATCCCGTACAGCTACACGGTGAACTGACGCTCAATCAGTTCAGCGCACCGCTGAGGCCGAGGCCGTCCCGGAATTCCCGGGGCGGCCTCGGCTGCTTTCCGCGTGTCCATGCCGGAAGGGGAATTCGCGGGGATTGCGTGGGCGTTGGGCTGGGCAGGGGGTCGGACGGACCCACCGAACGGATCCATCGAAGCGAACCGGGAGCGGAGTTGAACGACGCGATCAAGCACAGCCACGTCGAGGTGAACGGCGTCCGGCTGCACCTCGCGGAGCAGGGCGAGGGGCCGCTGGTCCTGCTGCTGCACGGCTTCCCGGAGAGCTGGTACTCCTGGCGGCACCAGTTCGCACCGCTCGCCGAGGCGGGGTACCGGGTGGTCGCTCCTGACCAGCGCGGGTACGCCCGCAGCTCGCAGCCCGAGGACGTGGACGCGTACACCCTGCTGCACCTGGTCGGGGACGTGACCGCGCTGATCGGCGCGCTGGGCGAGGAGCGGGCCGTGGTGGTCGGCCACGACTGGGGCGCGCCGGTCGCCTGGGCCACCGCCGCGCTGCGGCCGGACCTGGTGCGCGGGGTGGCCGGGCTGAGCGTGCCGCCGGTGACGGCCGGGCCGGGGCCGCTGGCCGCCGCCAGGGAGAACTTCGGCGAGGGCTTCTACCAGATCTACTTCCAGCAGCCGGGCCGGGCCGACGCCGAGCTGGCGGCCGACCTGAGGAGCAGCTTCCGCCGTATCCTCGGCGGCATCTCCCCCGAGGGCAAGCCGCGGCCGTGGGTGGTCCCCGAGGGCCAGGGTCTGCTGGACAGCGTCCCGGAGCCCGAACGGCTGCCGGACTGGCTCACCGAGGCGGACATCGAGGCGTTCGCGGCCGACTACGCCCTGCACGGGGAGCGCGCCTTCACCGGCGGGCTCAACTGGTACCGCAACATCGACCGGAACAACGAGCTGATGGCGGCGTTCGCCGGCCGGCGGATCGAGGCGCCCGCGCTGTACGTGGCCGGCGAGCAGGACCTGGTGAACGCGATGATCGCGCCCGAGGTGGTGACGTACCTGCTGGAGCACCTGACGCCCCGGCTGCACCGGCACGTCCGGCTCCCGGACACCGGGCACTGGACGCAGCAGGAGCGCCCGGCCGAGGTGACCGAGGCGCTGCTGGACTTCCTGAAGACACTCGACTAGACGGGCAGCAGGCGGGCGATCAGCTCGCCGAGGCGGCGGGCGTTGCGGCAGGGGTGCATCTCCACGAGGTCCGCGTAGGCGAGCGCGGCGGAGTCGCCGGTCGGCCAGAGGGCAGGTTGTTCGGGGTTGAGCCAGAACACCCGCCGGGCCCGGCCGGCGATCCGGCGCAGCGCGTCCAGGTTGGGGTCGCGGTGGTTGTTGCGGGCGTCGCCGAGGACCAGCACGCAGGTGCGCGGGCCGACGGCGTCCAGGTGGTGGTCGGCGAACTCGCCGAGGGCGGAGCCGTAGTCGCTGTTGCCGTGGTAGCCCATCACCTTGGCCTCGGCGAGGATCCGGGTGGCCAGCCGGGCCGGGTCGGCGCTGTCCTCCCGGAGCAGGTCGGTGATCTCGGCGGTGCGGTTGACGAAGGCGAACACCCGGACCTTGCTGAACTGTTCGCTCATCGCCCGGACCAGCAGCATGGTGAAGTCGGCGAAGCCCGACACCGAGCCGGACACGTCGCACAGCAGCACCAGCTCCGGCCGAGCCGGTCGGCGCAGCCGGTACGCCGGGCGCAGCGGCACCCCGCCGGTGCCGAGCGAGCGGCGCAGGGTGCGGCGCAGGTCGATCTGCCCGCGGGCGGCGCGGCGGCGCCGGGCGGCCAGTCGGGTCGCCAGCTTGCGGGCCAACGGGTGGACGGTGCACCGTAGTTCGGCGAGCTGCTCGCGGCCGGCGTAGAGGAAGTCGATCCGGTCGGCGGTGGGGGCGACGGCGCGTTCGGCGATCCGCTCGGCGCCGCGCAGTTCGGCGACCCGGCGGCGGGCCTCGCCGGTGACCTGGGCGCGGAAGTCCCGGATGCGGCGGCGGATCTCGTCGGCGAGGACGCGGTCGGAGAGGTCCGCCGGTCCGGGGTTCTCGCGCAGGGCGGCGAGGATCCGGGCCAGCAGGGTCTCGGGGGAGAGGCGGCCGAGCGCCTGGTGGGCGGACCAGCCGTCCGATCCCGGTGTGCTCCCGGTGCCGTACCGGCCGAAGGCCTCGACCACCTCGCCGGCCAGCCTGGCCTGGGCGGCCCGGTCGTCGGCGGCCAGGGCGGCGGCGAGGCGCTCGCGCAGCTGGTCGCGGAGCGGGTCGGGGCGGCCGAAGCGCGGCGGCTCGGGGTCGTCCGGCAGTGGCGGCGGGTCGGTGCGCAGGGCCTCGGGGGTGCCGACGCCGAGCGGGAAGAACAGGTCGAAGGAGGCGTCGAAGACCGCCCGTTGGCCGTCCGAGCGCAGCAGGGCGGCGGCCAGGCCGGCCCGCATCTGCTCGCGGTCGGCGAAGCCGAGCACGTCGAGCACGGCGGCGGCGTCCACCGTCTCGGCCGGTCCGATCCGCAGGCCGTGCCCGCGCAGGGCGCGGACCAGGCCGGTCAGTCGGGCCGCGGTGTCGGCCGGCTGCACGGTCACGCGAGGGTGAGCTTCTGGGTGGCCTTCCGGACGTCGTCCTGGTGCTTGAGGATCACCCCGAGGGTGTCCTGGACGACCGTCTCGTCCAGGGTGTCCGCGCCGAGGGCGAGCAGGGTGCGGGCCCAGTCGATGGTCTCGGCGACGGACGGCGCCTTGCGCAGCTCCATCGCGCGCAGTGCGCCGACCACCCGGACCAGGGAGGCGGCCAGCGTGTCGTCCAGGCCGGGCACCTTGAGCCGGACGATCCGGCGCTCCAACTCGGCGTCCGGGTAGTCGAGGTGGAGGAAGAGGCAGCGGCGGCGCAGGGCCTCGGAGAGTTCGCGGGTGGCGTTCGAGGTGAGCAGCACGAAGGGGCGGCGGCTCGCGGTGATGGTGCCGAGCTCGGGGACGGTCACCTGGAAGTCGCTGAGCACCTCCAGCAGCAGCGCCTCGACCTCGACGTCGGCCTTGTCCATCTCGTCGATCAGCAGCACGGTAGGCTCCTCGCCGCGGATGGCGGTGAGCAGCGGGCGGGTGAGCAGGAACTCCTCGCCGAAGATGTCGCTGCGGGCCTGGTCCCAGCCCTCGTCGCGGCCGGCGGTGATCCGCAGCAGCTGCTTGGCGTGGTTCCACTCGTAGAGCGCGCGGGCCTCGTCGATGCCCTCGTAGCACTGCAGCCGGACCAGCCGGGCCTGCCCGAGTTCGGCCACGGCCTTGGCGAGTTCGGTCTTGCCGACCCCGGCCGGGCCCTCGACCAGCAGCGGCTTGCCGAGCCGGTCGGCGAGGAAGACGGTGGTGGCCACGGCGGTGGAGGCCAGGTACCCGGTCGCGGCGAGTCGGTCGGCGGTGTCCGCCACTGACGCGAAGAACCCCGTGCCGTCGCCGTTCGCGCTGCTGCCGCTGGCCATCTGCCTGCCCCGTTCCGGTTCGCCGTGTCCGTGCGGCGTCACCCTACCGGCCGGTCACTTGCTTGTCTCGGGGGTCGCCGGCCCCGGGGTCCGGACGCGTGGCTAGGGTGCTCGGTGGTGGACGTGCGTGAGCGAACGTCCTTTGTGAACTGGGGGGTAGGGGAGATGACGCCATTGGGGCTGAGTGTGGCCACCTGGTGGTGGATCGCCGTCCTGGTGACGGCGGTGTTCTGGGCGATCTGGGTGCCGTCCATGCCCACGCGGGAGTACCGGATCATGACGGCGCTGGCGCCGTTCGGCGGGGCGCTGGTCCTGCTGGGCCACTACGAGATCAAGGGGATGGATCCGGCCGACGCGCTGTCCATGTTCTCCACGGCGATCCTGTTCTTCGCGTTGGGCGCCGTCGGGCACCGCCGGAAGCTCGCCCAGCGGTTGATGGAGGCGAAGCGGGAGGGCAGGTCGGACCGGGACGTGATGCCGGTGGCCATGATGGCGCAGATCCTGCTGAGCCTGACCGCAGGTCTGGTGGTGTACTTCTGCATCAAGCCGTAGCCACCCGGGCGCGGTGGAGCGGCGTACGGCGGGCTGCTGCCCGCCGTACGCCGCTCGCGCAGGTCCAGTGGCCGGGCCGTCAGTTGACCCAGAGGACCGGGCTGCCCGGGGCCGAGGTGTCGGTGACCGGGCCGTAGCTGGCGCTGAAGTAGCCGGTCGAGAAACACAGGCCCGGGCCGGAGACCAGGTTGGCCGGCTGGTTGGCGAAGCCGATGGTGTTGCCGCTGTTCGAGGTGGAGCCGGAGATGCCGTTGGGGCTCTGGTAGTCGCACTCGACGCTGCCGAGGAGGGTGTTCAGCACCACCGTGATCCCCACCGGGCCGGCGGTGCCGCCGTTGAGCGAGACGTTGTTGCCGGAGCCGGAGGTGACCGTGTTGGTGTACGGCAGGCTGGTGGCGGTGACGCTCTGCACGCCCATGACGCCGAAGACGCTGGAGGTGCAGGAGTCGAAGGACTGGCTGTTGAGCTGCTCGGTCGCGCTGCCGGGGGCGGCCGGGTTGGACGTCACGGTCGCGGAGAAGGAGGAGGTGGCGCAGCTGACGCCGTTGGAGCTGCCGGGGCCGTCGGTGAAGGTCGCGGCGGTGCCGGAGGCCAGATTGGCGGTGAGGGTGTCGCCGACTGAGACGGCCGGCCCGGAGGCGCTGCCGGTGGTCAGGACGGCGGCGGCGTCGGCCTGGGCCGGTGCCACGGCGGCACCGGTGAGGGCGACGGCGGCGAGGGATGCGGCTGCGAGCGTGCGACGGATGCGCATGAGGGTGCCTCTCTCCGTGCGGAGACGGGTGGGGGAGTCCCCGCGTGCGGGTGTGGTGGCGTGCACGGCGGGGGAGGTGATGGCGTACCGAGGGCTCCGGCGGGCCGAGGGCTTCGGCGTACGAGGGTTCCGGCGGACCGTGGCACGGGCGGGCCCGGCGCCACGGGCCCGCCCGTGCGGTACGGCGGTGTGCAGGTGCGTTGTGCGTGGTAGGGCGGTGTTGTGCGCGTCGGCGGCTGCCGCCGCCGCGGGTCAAGGGTCCGCCGTGGTCCCGAGCCCCGGGCGGCTGGCCCGGGGCCGTCGGAGCCCCTGGAGGTCGGCCGGTGGTGGCCTGCTCACCCACCGGTTGGAAACCTGCCAGTGTTGTAAACCCGGTCTTCCGTCAATGTCAATACAGGACACAGGAGTTGGGATGGATCGGAACCACTTCCGGAGTGCCGAGGTGATCCTGCTGCCGGGTGCCCGGACCGGCCGGGATCCGGCCAGATCGATCAAGCCCGGCCCCCGCCGGCTGCCCGCCGGGGTGGTCGCCGCGACCCAGCGCGAGCGGCTGCTGGACGGGCTGGTCCGGACGGTGGCCGAACGTGGCTACCAGCACGCCACGGTCAGCGACATCTGCCGCGCGGCGGGTGTGACCAGGCCGGTCTTCTACGAGCTGTTCAGTGGCAAGGAGGACGCCTTCCTGGCCGCGCACCGGTACGGCACCGGGGTGGTGATCCGGCGGATGGCGGCGGCCTTCGCGGCCGAATCCGACTGGTGCGCGGGGATTCGCCAGGCGCTCGGCGCGATGCTCCAACTCCTCGCCGGGACACCGTCCTTCGCGACCATGGCGGTGATCGAGATCGAGTCGGTCGGGCCGGCCGGCCGGCGCGAGCGGGACCAACTCCTCACCCGGTTCCGGGCGTTCTTCGCCGAGGTGCCCCAACTGCCGGGCGGAGTGGGGGTGCAGGAGATGGTGGACGCCGTGGTGGGCGGCGTCTACAGCGCGGTCTACCGCCGGATCGACTCCGGCCGCACCGATCAACTGCCGGAACTGCTACCGGTGTTGAGCCTGTTCTGCCTCGCTCCCTTTCTCGGTCCGGCGCAGGCGGCCGCGCGGCTCGGGGTCGGGATTGGTGAAGATCCTTCGTGCACCCGTATTGACCCGGCCAATACCGGGCAGTAGCTTCCCAGTTACTTCGCGCTCCGACCGAGCCCGCCCCGCTGCCGAGGGGCGGACGGCCCGGTCGGGATGCGCAACGCTGTCCGCGCCAGGGCAACGTGCCAGTGCCTGCACACCCAATCCATCGACAGGGAGCACACATGGCCATGTCCGAGGACGCCGCAGCCGCGGCGGAATCCCCGCAGACGCCGACCGGGGCGAGAAGAGGCCGGGTACGGCTGAAGCGCTCGGTCCTGATGGCGGTACCGGCCGTCGCGGTCGGGGGCATCCTGATGACCCTCACCGCCCAGGGCGTGCTCGCCGCGCAGTTCTCCATCTCCGGCATGCCGTTCACGATCACCGCGGACAAGCTCGACGGAGACGGCTTCGCGCAGTTCGGCGCGCTGGACCACATGATCCCCAACAGCCCCAACAAGGGGAACACCGGCGGCCAGGTGCTGGTCGCGGTGTCGGCGATCAAGACCGCCGAGATCACCAACCTCTGCCAGAGCGTCGACCTCGGCGGCGTCAACCTGGTGATCCACGCCGGCGACAACGGCACCCCGGTCTCCGCCTCCGACCTCACCACCGACTCCGACCTGCTGTCCGGCGACGCGGAGTTCAAGAACATCGAGATCGGTGGCGACGCCAGCACCTTCGACAAGGCCGGCGACATCGGCAAGGGCGGCCGGGGTGTCTTCGGCCAGCAGGCCGACCACGTCCAGCTGACGCACCTCAAGCAGCACAACTACGCGAGCACAGCCGTCGGGTTCAAACTGCCCAACCTGCGGCTGAGCTTCAGCTCCAAGGGCTGCTGACCATGACGGAGTCCGTACCGGAGCCGACCGGAACCGGCGAGGGCGACGTGCCGCGGCCCGAGGGGGTGGCGGCCGAGGGGACGGGCGCCGCGCCCGCCGCGGCCACGCCCGCACCCGCCGCTCCGGCCGCCGTCGCCCCGGCATCGGAGGCCGCGCCCGCCGGGGGCCCGGTGCGGCGCGACTGGCGGGGCGGGCGACCGTTCTGGGGCGGGCTGCTGGTCACGCTCGGCGGCGCCGAGATCCTGTTCACGCTGTGGGCCCCGCTGCCCGTCCTCCTGCACATCGGGATGGCCGGGCTGGCGGGGTACCTGGTGCCGGTGGTGATGGTGCTGTGCGGCCTGCTGATCCTGTTCAACCCGGCGCAGCGGCTGTTCTACTCCGTCCTCGCCGTGCTCGCCTCGCTGGCCAGCTGGGTGACCTCCAACCTGGGCGGCTTCCTGATGGGGATGCTGCTCGGGGTGGTGGGTGCCTGTCTGACCTTCGGCTGGCTGCCCGACCAGCCGCTGCGCCGCGGACGGCAGCGGCGGGAGGACCGGCGCGCGGAGCGCCGGGCGGCGGCCGGGGCCGGGGCGGCGGGGGTCTGACCCCCGGCAGGGGATCAACGGCGGCGCCCCGCGCCCTGGTGATGGGAGAGCACCAGGGCGCGGGGCGTGGCGCCGGTCGGTCGCCTGATCAACTGGTCGCCCGATCAACCGGTCGGCGGATCAGGCGGTCGAGGCTCGGATGGCCGAGGCTCAGATGGTCGAGGCGTCGATCACGAAGCGGAACCGGACGTCGCCGGCCAGCAGCCGCTGGTACGCCTCGTTGATCTGCTCGGCCCGGATCACCTCGATCTCGGCGCCGATGCCGTGCTCACCGCAGAAGTCCAGCATCTCCTGGGTCTCCGGCAGCCCGCCGATCATCGAACCGGCCAGCGAGCGGCGCCCGGTGGCCAGCGGGTACGGGTGCAGCGTGACCGGCTTCTCCGGCATGCCGACCTGCACCAGGGTGCCGTCGGTGCGCAGCAGGCTCACGTAGGCGCTCAGGTCGAGGTCGGCGGAGACCGTGTTGACGATCAGGTCGAAGCTGCCCGCGAGCTCGCTGAAGGTCGCCGGGTCGGAGGTGGCCCGGTAGTGGTCGGCGCCGAGCTTCAGACCGTCCTCGCGCTTGCGCAGCGACTGGCTGAGCACGGTGACCTCCGCGCCCATCGCGTGGGCGATCTTCACGCCCATGTGACCGAGGCCGCCGAGGCCCACGATCGCGACCTTCTTGCCGGGGCCGGCGCCCCAGTGCGCCAGCGGCGAGTACAGCGTGATGCCCGCGCACAGCAGCGGCGCGGCGGCGTCCAGCGGCAGGCTGTCGGGGATGCCCAGCGTGTACGCCTCGTCCACCACCAGCTCCGCGGCGTAGCCGCCGTAGGTCGGCAGGCTGTCCTTGCCCATGGCGTTGTAGGTGAAGACGGCGCCGCCCTCACCGGTGCAGTACTGCTGCAGGCCGGCCTTGCAGTTGTCGCACTCCCGGCAGGAGTCGACGAAGCAGCCGACCCCGACCCGGTCGCCGACCTTCCAGCGGGTGACGCCCGGGCCGACCTCGCTGACCACGCCGGCGATCTCGTGGCCCGGGACCATCGGGAAGATCCCGGTGCCCCAGTCCTCGCCGACCTGGTGGATGTCCGAGTGACAGATGCCGGAGTACTTGATGTCGATCACGATGTCGTGCTCGCCGACGGCCCGGCGGGTGACGGTGGTCCTCGCCAGCGGGGCGTCGGGCTGCTGAGCCGCGTAGGCGGCGACGGTGCGGGTGGCGGCGTTCTGCGTGGTCTCGTTCGTCATGACCACAAGACTGCGACGGCGCCGGAAGGCCAACCAGACCAGAGATCGTCGTACGAAGGCGGGGCGTACGACAGCGGCGCGTAGGGAAGCGGAACGTAGGACAGCGGAACCTACGCACCGCAGTATCACCCTCACCCGCACCCGGGCGCGTCGGATCGCCCGCATACTGCAGTCATGGACCAGCGCACCGAACTCAGCGAGTTCCTCCGATCCCGCCGCGCCCGGCTGCGGCCCGAGGACGTGGGCCTGCCGGACACCACCACCCGCCGGCGGGTACCCGGACTGCGCCGCGAGGAGCTGGCCCAGCTGGCCGGAGTCAGCACCGCCTACTACACCAGGCTCGAACAGGGCCACGGCGAGAACGTCTCCACCGCCGTCCTCGATGCCATCGCCCGGGTACTGCGGCTCAGCCCCGCCGAGCGCGACCACCTCGGCCGGCTCACCAAGCCCGCCCGCCGCCGCGCCGGCCGCGCCGCCGCCCGTCCGCAGCGGGTCCGGCCCGCGCTGCAGCAGCTGCTGGACGCGATGGAGGGCGTGCCCGCGTACGTGCTCGGGCGGCGGCTGGACATCATCGCCTGGAACCGGCTCGGCACCGCCCTGCTCGGCGACTTCGCCACGATGCTGCCCGAGCAGCGCAACATGGCCTGGCACGTCTTCCTCGACCCGGCCGCGCGCGAGCTCTACCAGGACTGGGAGACCAAGGCCACCGACGTGGTCGGCATCCTGCGGCTGGATGCCGGGCGCGACCCGGACGACCCCCGGCTCGCCTCGCTGATCGGCGAACTCTCCGTCAAGAGCGATGACTTCCGTCGCCTGTGGGCCACCCACCAGATCCAGGACAAGGGCCACGGCACCAAGCACCTGCACCACCCGGTGGTCGGCCGGCTCACCCTGCAGTACGAGACGCTGCGCCCGGCCGGGGACGGCGACCAGGTACTGGTCACCTACCACGCCGAACCGGGCTCCGCCTCCGCCGAGTCCCTTCGGCTGCTGGCCAGTTGGGCGGCCACCGAGCTGCGCGCGGAGTCCGCGGACGCGGCCGAGCGGACCGCCGAGCAGCGCCGATAGGCGTTTCGACCGGTTCGTCGACCGGTTCGTCGATGCAGGGCCGATGGTCCCGGGTCCGCCCGGGGCGATCGGCCCTTCTCGCGCCCGGTGGGCGGCAGTTGACTGGGCAGGTCATGGACAACAGCAGCAGGGCCACCGCCACCGCCGAGTACGACCGTCTGATCGCCCGCCACCACGCGATGCGACTGCGGCGCCAACTCCTCACCCCCGCCTCGCCGTCGGGGCCCGGATCCGGAGCCGACCACGGCATCGGCGGCGGCGAGGGCTACGACGGCGCGAGAGACCAGTACCTGATCCGGCGCGACCTCGACCTGGTCGCCCCGCTCGCGGAGCTGATCGACCACCTCTACGCGGTCATGTTCCGCCGCCGCCCCTACCTGCGACCGCTCTTCCCCGCCTCGATGGAGTTCCAGCAGACCCACCTGGAACGGATCTTCCACCACCTGATCGGCCACCTGCACCGCCCCGCCGAACTCCACCGGACGCTCAGTCAACTAGGCCGTGAGCACCGGAAACTGGGCGTCCGACCGGTCCACTACGAGGCCTTCGAAGAGGCTCTGTGCGCGGCTCTCCGGCACCGGGCTGGCGAGCGCTGGACCGAGGAGCTGGAAGCCGCCTGGGTGCGGATGCTGCGCTTCGCCGTCGGCGCGATGGTCGCCGGCGCCGACTCCGCGCTCACCGAACCCCCGTACTGGCGCGCCGTGGTCACCGGCCACGAACGCCGCCGCCCCGACCTCGCCGTCCTGCGGGTGCGCACCGGCGAGCCCTACCCCTACCGCGCCGGACAGTACGGCACCGTCGAGCACCCCGCGCTGCCGCACACCTGGCGGCAGTACTCGATGGGCCGCGCCCCGCGCGCCGACGACGAGGTGGAGTTCCACGTCCGCCGCACCGGTCCCGGCGGCGTCAGCGCGGCCCTGGTCGAGCACACCGCCGTCGGCGACCGGCTGCGCCTCGGACCGCCGCGCGGCGGCCTGCTGCCCGACGTGGACGGCACATACGGAGGGGTCGAAGGCACTGTTTGATCATGCGGTGGGCTGGCCGGGTACTGGCGCGGGAGGTGGTGGAGGTCCGCTCCAGAGACGGAGGACCTTCACCACCTCCCGCTACGTCCACGCGGGCTGAGTGTTACCAGTGGTCGTTGTTTTCGCAGTGGTCATGGTGCCCGTCGTGGCCGTGCCCGCCGTGCCCGTCGTGCCCGCCGTGCCCGTCGTCGTCGTGCCCGTGGCGCTTGATCGTGGTGGGGTCGGTGGCGGTGTGGGTGGTGGTGTCACCGCCTCCAGTGACGGTAGCGGTGTTGGTGACCTGCTCACGGGCGTGGCAGGAGACGTCGACCGTCAGGGTGATGGGCGGGTAGCTCTGCCCGGCAGGCAGGATGTCGCTGCGTGTACAGGTGAGGGTGGCCAGAACGCAGTTCCATCCCGCACCGGTGATGCTGTCGGCCCGAAGGCCTTCGGGGAGGGTGTCGTGGACGGTGACCGGGGTGCCGTTGGTGGGGCTGGCCGTCGCGAGGTTGCCCACAGTGATGGTGTAAACGCCGTCCTCGCCCCGGATGAAGGGGTCCGTGTGACTCTTGGCGATGGTCAGGCTGACTGGGATGACCGTAAACGTGAGGCTGGTACTGCCGGTACCGCTGGCCCTGACGGCGCCAGCGGTGGCGGCGCCGCTGGGTTTGGTGAGGCCGGTGGTGGCGAAGGTGTCGATCATCGGCACCACCCCGTCGTTGACCTGGGCGACGTAGGTGGGTTGAATCGTGGCGGTCCAGGTCGTGGCCAGGACGATTGCCAGGACGGCCAGCCCGGTCAGCGTGACCGCCCCCGCCGCGCGGGCCCGCGCCCTCAGCCACAGTCGAAACGTGCCGCCCGTGCCGCGGCTTGCTCCGGCCCGCCCTCTCTCATGTCTGAACACCGACATCTCCGCTCCCAGCCGTCGATAACAAGCCGTAGATACTCATCGTGACATGGACATTACTTTAAGCATTCGTGGGTGGGCTCGCGAATACAGCACGACGGTGATCGTGGCGAGCGCACAGGGTCGACAAACGCGCCTGTGGGGGCGGGACTTGGTTGGTGTGGTCATCGGCGGCGCCGGAGGAACCTGGAGAGTAGAAGGCATAGGGCGGCGAGGGCGAGGGCTGAAAGCCAGGCGACCGCGGGGGTGGGGAAGTCCTCTTCCTGGGCGACCGCGGCGACCGCTCCGATGCTGCCGGGGGTCGTCGGGAAGGTGATGGTGGCGCGGGTGGTGTGCTCGACCAGGCCGCTTCTGAGTGCGAGCTCCGCTGTCCACGGGCCGTTCGGCAGCGGTGCGTCCAGCGGGACGACCACCTCCCCACGGTCGCCCGGACCCAGTGTGGTGCCCGTCTTGGCGGCCGAGAACGGTCCGGCGTGCTGTCCGCCCGGCCCGTCGAGGAGGGAGAGTGCCCCGCTGATGTCCAGGGCACGGCCCCCCGTGTTGTGGATCCGGGCGCGAACCTCTTCCCGCCCGTCGCGGGACCGGGTCGGATAGAGCCGCTCGATCCTGAAGTCCGAGGGTGGCTCGCCACCGGGACCGACGTCGACGTACATGCGGACGCCCACCCGGCCCAGCACCGTCAGAGTGTGCGAGCGGTCCGTGGGGTTGCCCGTCTGCGCCCAGATGACGCCGTACCGCTCCCCGGCGGCGGCGTCCCTGGGTACCTGGATGGTGGTGCGGACCCGCGCCGTTTCGGAGGCCGCCAGATCCAGGCCCGTCGTGTCGAGTGATGTCCAGCCGGTCAGCTCGTTGGGGGTGTGCTCCGGCGCGAAGGTGAACTCACCCTTCGCGATGGTGGCTGCCGCGGCGTAGACGTTGACGTGCATCGGTGTGGACGACTTGTTGGTGACTTCCACCCGCCGCTCGATGGTCGAGCCGGGTGTAACGTGGTCGACGATGTAGGCATGCGCTCTGGGATCGGCGCGGCGGCTTTCCGGAGCGTCGAGCAGCTTGATGCTGATGGCCCTGCCCGCAGCCGGGTCCTGGGGGGACGGTGCCCCGGGCGCCCCGTGCGCCGCCGCCGGCATCACCCCGGCGGCCTGCACGAAGGCCAGCATCAGTAGGAGGACCCAGTGCCGTCGCGCACCCTTCATTCCGTCAGGCAACGGATTGGGTCAGCATTCCGTTGTAGATTCCGCCGACGGCGCCGGCGGGCACGTTGACGGCGACCGTCGGGTCCCAGGTCGCGGTGTTGTCTCCGACGCCGGCGGTCCCGGTGACCACCGTCTGCGCGGAGTTGCTCAGCGTCACGTTCGTTCCGGTGACGGTAATGGTGCCGGTCGTCGTCACCGTCCCGACCGTGTAGGTGGCGTCGGTGGCGGGAATCGTCTGCGCGCCGTTCACGAAGTCCGTCTCCGCCGCGGTCACCGTCCAGGAGGCCGAGACGAGGGCGCGGTCGTCGACGACGCTGCAGGCGCCGATCGGCGCGCTGATCGTGGTGCCGGGCGCTCCCGAGCCGAGGGCGGCGCTGGCCGGTACCGAAAGCGTCAGTGCGCCGGACGTGACGACGAACGTGACCGCGGTGCTGGGGTCGTCCTTCGCGGTGGCGAGGCCTGGCTGGACCAGGGCGAGGAGAGCGGCTGCGGCCGCGACAGATAGGATTCGTGTGCGCACGATCACTCCCGGAGTGGCTACCCGTCAGCGGGCATCCCGGCTGACGGCGGACCTGGTGATTGACGCGACTCAGACAAACGGTTGCGGCCTGTTCACACAAGCCGACGCGCGCCGCGTTCCGCCACACGAATGGCCAGATTTCAGCCGGAGTGAAGCAGGCCACCGAACCGGCCCCCGCTGCCGCCGGATGCGCCTGCGGCCGACCGTCACCAACGCCGATGGCCTCGCCCCCTGATGGGGACGAGGCCATCGCGCCGTCCACTGTCCTGCGGCCCGGGCCTGACCGCGTCGCGGACACCTACGCGACGCAGTACCCCGGCTCACGCCCGATCCGTGCGGGTCCGGTACGACCAGGTGCTCTACCGGTAGGCCGCTTACCGGTAGCAGTAGGAGTCGGAGGAGGCGTCGCCACCCGCCAGATGCGTCTGGTGGACGCGCAGGCCCCGGAAGTCGTCGCCGTGCGGGAAGAACCGCTCGTCGATGCTCAGTCCGCCGGCCTCGGGATCGGCGTCCAGCTTGACCATCCACGGCTCGATGCCGTCCGGGTAGAACTGGTCGTCCCAGGCGCCGTAGAGGGAGTTCGTCAGGTACAGCCGCCGCCCGTCCCGGCTGATCTCCACCATCTGCGGCGCCCCGCTCAACGGCCGGCTCGGCTCCGCCGGGTGCGGCGTGCGGGCCACCACCCCGCCGAGCCGGACGGAGGAGGCCAACCGGGGGTGGAACGGGTCCGAGACGTCGTACTGGAACAACTCGCCGGTGCCCCAGGCCGACACGTACAGCCAGCGGTCGTCCACCGACAGGTTGATGTCCGTCACCAGCGGCGGCACCGCCCCGAACGGCCGCAACGCGGGCGGCAGTTGCTCCGCCGCGGCCGGCTCGGCGGGAATCTCGATCACCTTGCGCGCGGTGAAAGCGGGCCCCTCCCGGTACCAGAGCCACACCGAGGAGGAGAGGTCCTCGACATTCGTCACCACCCCGGCGAACCCCCACTCCGCCTGCGGATCGTGCGCGGGACGCAGCTCCAGCACCATCTGGTACTGGTCCCCGAGATCGATCCGCTGCAGGTGCCGCCCGGTGCTCAACTCCCAGAAGTGCAGCGCGTGCCCGTACTTGCGGGCCAGCAACTGCTCGGGCAGCACCCCGTCCTCCACCATCCACGGGGTGCCCCACTCGCTGGTCACCCCGACATCGGTGCCGAGGTGCCACCAGACGTCGTACGCGAAGTGCTGCGGACCGCGCTCGGTCTCCCACGGGCGGAGCACCTCGAAGGTGCTGTGGTCGAGCAGTGCCACCCCGCCCGGCCCGTCGGCGCCCTCGGCGGACCCGAGGCAGGACAGGAACACGCCGTCCGGTCCGCAGTGCAGGGTGTGGGGGCGCGAATAGCCCGCCCTGGCGGCCAGCTCCTTCGCCTCGACGGTCTTGACCAGGCGCGGACGGACCGGGTCCGGCCGGGTGTCCATCACGTGCAGCCGCGACGACCGGAGCCCCGGGAGAAGGAGGAACCGCCGCTCCGGGTTCTCGTGGCAGGCGTGCGCGAGGGCGCTGGAGCAGGCGTTCCAGCCGAAGTGGTGCAACTCGTCACCCAGTGTGGGCAGTTCGGCGAAGTTGAGCACCTTCCCGTAGCTCGCCGACGCCGGATCCGTGTCGACGGTCAGCAACGCGTCCGGCTGCCGCGCCGACCGGTCGAACCCGGCCACGTACGCCAACGTTTCCGGCGGTGCGGCGATCGCCTCCGCGGCCGACCGGTAGAGCGACGGATCGGTGTGCCCGTGCTGCATGCAAACTCCCCAACTCGCCTTGTCCGTCCGGGAAGCGTTCCACATGAACACCGGCGCACAGCAGGCGCACGAGAAGCGGTCGGGAGGCGCGGACGGTTACCCCGTGCGGGGCGCGCAACGGCATCGCCGGGACCGTCGGGTGATCGACTTCGGCTCTCGGGCGCAAGGCTCACGACGGCGTGGGTTCCACCGGGAAGTGGATCGGGCTGAGCAGGTACTGCACCCGCTCGGGGCCCGGCCGGTTGGCCAGCCTGGTCACGATGGCCGCACGCAGCTCGCCGATCAGCTGATCCAGCTCCGCCGGGCTGAGCCAGAGTGCGTGCTGCCGGTAGCCCACCTGGTCGGCCACCGGGTCGGCCTGCTCACGGTCGAGATAGGCGTTGAACTCGGCCAGCAGGGCCGTCGTCGCGGTGGCGAAGGCCCGTCGGTGGTCGTCGGGGGTCAGTGATCGGATGGTCTCGGGGCTGATGGCGGCCCGGTCCTGGTGCAGCCGGTAGAGCCGTTGTACCGCGCCTCGCACCCTCTGCTCCTCGGCCACCTCCAGGATGCCGCCGGCCACCAGCAGGTCGATGTGCCGGTAGACGGTGGCCTTGGAGGCGTCGGGGATGCGTGCGCAGAGCTGAGTCGTGGTCAGCAGGCGTCCGCCACCCATCGCGTGAACGATCCGCAGCCGGATGGGGTGGGCGAGCAGTTCCAGGGAGTCCATGGCCCAACCTTCTCATGGCTGCTACTGTTCGCAAGTATGAGAATGGATGGGGGAAGGGCGCTGGAGGTCGCGGGGGGCTTCGCCGCACTGCTGCGGACGGAGTCGTTCGCCGAGATCGTCGAGCGGTTCGCGGCACCGCTGCGCGCTGCGGTCAACGCCGATGCGCTGCGGCTCGCGTGGGCGGCCGAGGCTGCCGGGCGAGGCGGGATCACGGCGATCGGGGAGCCGGTGATCGAGGCCGAGGAGACCGATCCGGTGCGCGTGCGCATCCCCGTGACATGTGCGGACGGTGGCTTCACCGTGGTCACGTCGGTCGGTGGTGACGGCCTGCTGCACGGTCTGCGGCTCGCCCCGGAGGACGGCGCGGAGTGGCAGCCGCCGCACTACGCGGATCCGGACCGGTTCACCGAGCGGGACGTCCTGCTCGGCACCGGTGCGCTCGCCGTGCCCGGGACGCTGAGCCTGCCCGTCGGCCCCGGGCCGTGGCCCGCCGCCGTGCTGCTCAGCGGCGGCGGTGCGTTCGACCGGGACGAGAGCAGCGGCCCCAACAAGCCGCTCAAGGACCTCGCCTGGGGGCTCGCCACCCGACAGGTGGCGGTGCTGCGCTTCGACAAGGTGACCTTCGCCCACCCGGACCGTCTGCCGCCGGACTTCACGATGGCCGACGAGTACCTGCCGCACGCGCTCGCCGCCGTCCGACTGCTCCGGCAACAGCCCGGGGTGGCCCCGGACCGGATCCACCTGCTCGGCCACAGCATGGGGGGCAAGGTGGCGCCCCGGATCGCCGCCGCCGACCCGTCGATCGCCGGGCTGGTGCTGCTCGCCGCAGATGCCCAGCCGATGCACGAGGCGGTCGTCCGGGTCGCCCGCCATCTCGCGGCGCTCGCTCCCTCCCCGGGCGCGGACGAGGCGGTGGCGGCGCTGACCCGGCAGGCCGCACTGGTGGCCGGCTCCGACCTCACGCCGGACACGCCGTCGGATCTGCTGCCGCTCGGGCTCACTGCCCCCTACTGGCTCGACCTGCGCGCGTACGACCCGGTGTTCACGGCAGCCGGGCTGACCTGCCCGATGCTGATCCTGCAGGGCGGGCGGGACTACCAGGTCACCGTTGCCGACGACCTGACGCGCTGGCAGGCAGTCCTGGGGGACCGCTCCGAGGCGGTCATCCGGATCCACCAGGATTCCAATCATCTCTTCTTCTCCGGCAGTGGCCGCTCCACTCCGGCCGAGTACGCGCGACCGGGGCACGTCGAGCCGGCGGTGGTCGACGACATCGCGACGTGGCTGGCGCGGCGCTAGGAACGGGCAGGAATGGCGGGCGGATCCCGGCGGATCCCGGCCGAACCGGAGGGGCAAGCTCCGCACGCGACCCCGCCGCCGAGCGCTCCGCCCCTACCGGCCGGTATCGTCGTGGCTCGGAACGGGTGGTCACCTGCCGTAACGGGCGGGCGGAGCAGAGGGACGGGTTCAGGGCAGATGGAGTTTCGGGAAGACATCCTCGGTGCCCCCTACGAGGCGGCCGAGCTGACGCTGCGGGCCGATGACGAGGGCGCCGTCTGCGCGACCCTGGTGCGCCGGGTGGTGCCGGGGGCGGACCGGGCCGTCCTCTACATCCACGGGTACAACGACTACTTCTTCCAAACCAATCTGGCGGACCACTACACCGACCTCGGCTTCTCCTTCTACGCCCTCGACCTGCGCAAGTACGGCCGCTCCCTGCGGCCGCACCAGTCGCCGAACTTCGTCCGGGACCTCGCCGAGTACGACGAGGAGATCGACGAGGCGGTGCGGATCATCCGGGAGATGGACGGGCACCGGCAGCTGCTGGTGAACGGGCACTCCACCGGCGGGCTGGTGGCCGCCCTGTGGGCGGGCCGACGGGCGGGTCAGGGGGTGGTGGACGGGCTGTTCCTGAACAGCCCGTTCCTGTCGATGCCGGCCGGGCCGGCCGTCCGGACCGCCGGGGGCCCGGTGGTGACGGCGCTCGGGAAGCTGGCGCCGAACCGGGTGCTGCCCTCCGCGCTCAACCCGCACTACACCCACAGCCTGCACAAGGACCACCAGGGTGAGTGGGACTTCGACCTGACCCTCAAGCGCCCCGAGAGCTTCCCGCTGTACGCGGGCTGGCTGTCCGCGATCCACCAGGGGCACCGGCAGCTGCGGCGCGGGCTCGGAATCGACGTGCCGGTGCTGCTGATGGCCTCGACGCGGTCGATCTCCACCACCAAGTGGCACACCGCCCTGCACCATGCCGACGCCGTGCTGCGCGCCGACGACATCGCCGCCGAGGGGCCGCGGCTGGGCCGGCACGTGACGGTCGTGCGGATCAAGGGCGGCATGCACGACCTGGTGCTCTCCGGTGAGGCGGCCCGGACCCAGGTGTTCGCCGAGCTGGACCGCTGGCTGGCCACGTACCTGGACGTGCAGCCGGTGGGGGAGAACGCGTGACGGAGGAGCCGGTGCCGGTCGGGCGGCGGACCGACCTCGGCTTCGCCAAGCTGATGCCGGACATCGACCGGGACGGCGGCTGGCTGCTCACCCTGGACGGCACTCCGCAGTCGTACGTCGACCTCGCCGATCCGACGCACCTGGAGTTCGAGTACACCCGCAGGCTCGGCCACCTCGCCGACGCCCTCGCGCCCGCCGGGCGGCCGCTGGACGTGCTGCACCTCGGCGGGGGCGCGCTGACGCTGCCGCGCTACCTGGCCGCGACCCGGCCCGGTTCGCGGCAGCGGGTGGTGGAGGTGGACGGGCCGCTGCTGGAGCTGGTCGCCGAGCACCTGCCCTGGCAGGGGCCCGGGGCGGACATCACCGCGACGGTCGGCGACGCCCGGGAGGCGCTGGCCGCGACGTCGGCGGGCAGCCAGGACCTGGTGATCGCGGACGTCTTCCACGGTTCCCGTACCCCGGCGCACCTGACCTCGGTGGAGTTCCTGCGGCTGGCCGCGAGCGCGCTGCGCGAGGGCGGCTGCTACGCCGCCAACCTGGCGGACGGTCCGCCGCTGGCCTTCGCCAGGGCGCAGGCGGCGACGGTGCGGTCGGTGTTCCCGTACGTCTGCCTGGTCGCGGAGGCCCCGGTGCTGCGCGGGCGCCGGTACGGCAACATCCTGCTGGCCGGTTCGACGGCGCCGCTGCCGGTGACGGAGCTGAGCCGGCTGCTGGCGGGTGACATCTTCCCGGCCCGCCTCACCGAGGGCGAGGACCTCTCCGCCCTGGTCGGTCGTACCGCCCCGGTCACGGACGCGAACGCCACCGACTCCCCGCCCCCGCCGGACGGCGCCTTCAGCATCGGCTGAGGCACGGGCGGGGCACGGGCGGGGCACGGGACGCGCCGCGCGTCGGCCCGTGCCCCGCCGCGCCCGGGGTGTCAGAATCGGCGGGTTCATGCCGGAGTGTGGTGCACGTTGGAGGGAGTGAGCGATGAGCGGCGGGGAGCGGCCCGAGTTGGGGCAGGTGCCGGAGACGGCGCTGTGGACGCTGTGGTACCGGGCGGTGGAGGCCCGGCGGTCGGACGGGCTGCTGCACGACCCGAAGGCGGTGGAGTTGGTCGACCGGATCGACTACCCCTTCGCCGAGCGGTTCGGCACCAGTGGCAGCCAGGCCCAGCTCCAGGCCCTGCGCGCGGCCTGCTTCGACCGGGAGGTGGCCGACTTCCTGGCCCGGGAGCCGCGCGGCACCGTGGTCTGTCTGGGTGAGGGCCTGGAGACCCAGTACTGGCGGGTCGACAACGGGCGGGCCCGCTGGCTGAGCGTGGACCTGCCGGAGTCGGTGGCGCTGCGCGAGGAGCTGTTGCCGCCCGGCCCGCGCCAGCGCTACCTGGCCGCCGACGCCACCGAACTGGGGTGGGCCGACGAGGTGGACCGCAACCGTGAGGTATTGCTCAGCGCACAGGGATTGTTGATGTATCTTCCGCCGGCCCGGGTGAGATCCCTGATCGCCGGCTGCGCGGATCGGTTCCCGGGTGGCTCGCTCGTGCTGGACACCGTGCCACGCTGGTTCAGCCGACTCACCCTGAACGGGAAGCTGCGTGCCCACGGCTACCAGCCGCCGCCGATGCCGTGGGCGATGGACGCGGGCGAGCGCGACAAGCTCCGCACCGCCAGTCCGGCGATCGCCACGGTGCGGGACGTCCGGCCGGTCGGCGGGCGTGGGCTGCTCGGCGAACTGCTACCGCTCGCGCTCACCGTCCCGCTGGTGGCCAACCGTCGTCCCTCGGTCACCGTCCTGGAGTTCGCCGGGCAGCCCGAACGGTCATAGACGGTGGGCGGCGGGCCGCCGCGCGCGGGTCCGCCAAGAGCAGCAGCACTTGTTGACGCTCGCCTCCGGTCCGGCCGTCGGCCGGCACTCCGTCAGTCCAGCTCGACGACGAGCGAGGCGTAGGAGGGGATCATCACCTTCCGGGCGTAGCTGCGCGAGACGATGCGGTACGGGCGTCCCGCGGCGCGGACCGCCTCGACCATCCGGGCGATCTCGGCCCGTGCGACGGGCGCGCCCAGGCACAGGTGCCGACCGGCGCCGAACCAGAGCTGGCGCGAGCGCGGGTCGTACGGTCGGGCCAGGTCGAAGCCGCCGGCCAGGTTGTCGGCCGCGTAGGTGACGAGCAGGATCCGCTCGTCCCTGCGCAGCCGGCGGCCGGCCACGGTGACGTCCGCGCTGACGTGCCGTCCGATCACCGGCGCGGGCGTGGTCACCCGCAGTCCCTCGCGGACCGCGTCGCGGATCAGCTCGGGGTCGGCGAGCAGCGGTTCCTGCTGCCCGGTGTCGTGGATGAGCGCGACCGTGCGGGCCATCGCGCTGGCCGCGGTCTCGGTGCCCGCGACGAGCAGCAGCGAGGCAAGGCCGCCGGCCTCCTCCAGCGTGATTCCGGCCTCGCGACAGCGGCCGAGCAGGGTGTCGGGTTCGGCGCCGGCGTACGCCGCCGGGACGCCGCTGGTCAGTGACCTGACGATCTCCTTGGCGGCTTCGATCCGCTCCGGCGGCAGCTCGGTCGAGGCAGCCGTGTCGAGCGCCAGCGCGGCCAGCCGCTCGCCGGCAGCGAACGTTTCCAGGTACGTGGAGTCCGGGCTGTCCGGCGGGAGTTGGAGGCCCAGCAGGTCGGCCATCAGGCGGCCGACGACGAGCCGGGCGGCCGCGGCCACGTCGACCTGGTCCCCGGCGGCGAGGCGCGCCGTGACATCGGCGTAGACCGGCCCGGCGGCCCGCTCGACCAGGGCGGCGGAGTTCTCCTCGGTGAACAGGTCCCGCGCGCGTCGGCGCAGGTCCGCGTGGCCGGCGCCGTCGAAGAGCCGGGTGACGTACGGTCCGAGGATCTGCTCCCACAGGTGGCCCACACCGCCCTCGCCGAGGAGGGTGAAGTGCTCGTGGTCGTTGAGCACGGCCCGGATCAAGGTGGGTTCGCTCGCCACCCAGCCCAGTCGGGGTACTCGCCGGATCGGTCCGAAGGGCCGTGCCATGGCGATCCTGGTCAGCGTCCACAGGGCGGGCCGGCTGGCCCACAGCAGTCTGCTCTCGTGCCGTTCTGCCGTTGTCATGCCCATCGCCGCCCCCATCGTCACATCGAATGTCCGTGCGAGAAACCGTATCGCGGCAGGTTGGGCTATAAGATCGTCGGATGATCGGGGAGCTCGGGTGAGGCTTGAGCGCAGTGTCGGGGGGCAGCGGACAGTTGGTCGGGCAAGGCGGCGGGGCGCGCGCGGTGATCGCCGCGGTGGCGGTGCACCTGCCGGAGGAATCGCTCACCTCACGCGAGGTGGAGCAGCGGATCGCCGACAGCGGCCCCTACCGGCCGCGCCCCGGGCTGATCGAGGCGGTCACCGGAATCGCCATGCGGCACGTCGCCCCCGACGGCTGGCAGGCCTCCGACCTGGCCGCGGCAGCCGCCCGGAAACTGCTGGCCAACGTCGGCCTTGACGCGCGGGACATCGACCTGCTGATCTTCGCCAGCGCCTCGCAGGACATGGTCGAGCCCGCTACCGCGCACATCCTGGCTTCGAAGCTCGGGGCGCGCTGCCCAGTGTTCGACGTGAAGAACGCCTGCAACAGCGTGCTCAACGGGATCCAGGTCGCCGAGGCGCTGATCGCCGGCGGGCAGTACCGCAGGGTCCTGGTCTGCACGGGGGAGCTGCCGTCGAGGGCGATCCGCTGGTCGGTCCGGGACCGGAGCCAGTTCGCCGAGTCGTTCCCCGGCTACACCTTGTCCGACAGTGGCGCGGCCGTGCTGGTGGAGGCGGGAGCGGCGCCGGACGGGATCTTCCACCGGGCCTTCACCGCGGACTCCTCGGCCTGGGAGGTCGGGACCCTGCCCGGCGGCGGCACCGCGTACCCGCGGGACCCGGAGGCGACCTACTTCCGGATGGACGGCGCGCGGCTGCACGCGGCTTTCGAGGCGCTCGGCCCCGAGCTGATCCACCAAGCGCTAGCCGAACACGGCCTGACCTGGGCGGACTTCGCGGTGGTGGCGGTGCACCAGGTGACCGTGCCACTGCTGGAGGCGTTCCTGCGCAGGACCGGCCTGACCGCCGGGTCGCTGGTGCCGGTGCTGCCCGAGCACGGCAACCTCGCCTCGGCCTCGCTGCCGTTCCAACTCGCCCGGGCGTTGGAGCAGGGCCGCTGCGGGCCGGGCGACCGGGTGGCGCTGATCGGCCTGGCCGGCGGGGTCTCGCTCGGCGTCGTCTTCGCGCAGCTGTGAGTCCGATCGTGAGCTCGACCGTGAGCGCCATCGTGAGCTCGATTGTGAGGGAACACCAGTGACCGACCTGTGGGTGGTCGTGCCGGCCTACAACGAGGAAGTCTCGCTGCCGGCCACGCTGCGCGCGCTGGCGGAGCAGACCGACGCGGACTTCGAGTGTGTGGTGGTGGACAACACCTCGACCGACCGGACCGCCGAGGTGGTCCGGGAGTTCGCGGTCACCGCCGGCTTCCCGCTGCACCTGATCACCGAGGCGCGCAAGGGCACCGGCGCGGCGGCGGACACCGGGATGCGGTTCGCGATCGAGGCCGGCGCCCGGTACCTGGCCCGCACCGACGCCGACTGCCTCCCGGTACCCGGCTGGACGGCAGCCGTACGCCGCGGCCTGGCCGGCGGGCTGGAACTGGTAACCGGTCAACTGCAGCCGCGCACTGACGAGTTCGCGCTCAAGCTGTGGGAGAGCCGGCTGCTACCGGCGGTGGTCGCGTTGGCGGCTCGGTTCGGCAGGTTCCGGCCCGGCAACCGGGACCCGCAGTACCTCGGCCCGTACCTGATGTGCCCCGGCTGCAACCTGGCCATCACCGCCGACCTCTACCAACGCTGCGGCGGCTTCCCGCGCACCGCGATCGAGGAAGTGCACGAGGACCGCGCCCTGGTGAACCAGGTGCGCAAGCTCACCACCGCTTACGGGCAGGTCCCGGGCATGAAGGTCTACGGCTCGGTGCGGCGGCTGCGCGCGTTCGGACTGCGCAACACGCTGGCCTGGTACGCGGACCACCGGTACCGGCCGGATGTGGTCGACATCCGATGAAACGTCAGGAACAGGTCTGGGAGCAACGGGTGCAGCTGGCCGCCCACCCGTTGGCGTACCCGTTCATCGCCGCCGTGGCCCGGCGCGGACCCGCCGTGCGGGTGCCGGGGATCGGGGTCGTGGTCAGCGATCCGGAGCTGGCCCGGCAGGTACTGCTCGACCACGAGGGGTTCCGCAAGGACGGGCCCGGCTCCTCCGGTGCGCTGTGGACGCCGATTCTGGGGCCCGCCGTGCTGCTGAACATGGAGGGCGAGGAACACCGACGACTGCGGGCCGCGCTGAGCGGCCTGTTCACCCGGTCCCAGGCCATGGAGTTGTGCACCCGGGTGCTCGGACCGGTGCTGAGCGAGGCCACCGACCGGCTGGGTGCGGGCGGCGCGGTGGACCTGGTCGCACTCACCAGGACGGCGGCCGGCACGGTGATCGGCGAGCTGCTGGGGGTACCCGACGCCGCGGGCGCGGAGGTGTTCGAGCGGGGCGAGCGGATCGTGCGGATGGTCGGACTGCGGACCACACAGCTGACACAACGTCAAGTGGCACGAGCAAAGGGCGTGTTGGCCGGCCTGGTGGCGGCGGCGGGCGAAGCCTACGACCGGGCGGAGGCAGGCTCGATGATGGGGCGCCTGCGCGGCTACGGGCTCGACCGGGAACAGGCGCTCGGGCTGGCAGCGGCGTTCCTGCTCACCGGAACGGAGACGGTGGCGACCACGGTGCCCCGGGTCTTCGCGCTCTGGCACGACTCCGGGCTGCTGCCTGCGCTGCGGGCCGACCTGGAGACGGGCGGCGCGGCGATCGACGGGGCGATCGACGAGGCGATGCGGCTGATCACCCCGAGCCCGGCGATGCTGCGCCGGGCCGCGCGGCCGGGCGTGCTGGGCGCGACGACGGTGCGCGAGGGGGACCGGGTGCTCATCGCCACGGCAAGGTGCGACCTGGCGGCGGGGCCGTTCGACCGGGCGGCGGCCTTGGGCCGGTGCCCGGCGCACGATCCCAAGCGCCTGTGGTTCGGGGCCGGGTCGCACTACTGCATCGGTGCGCCGCTCGCGCTGGCCGAGATACGGGTGCTGATGCAGGCGGTGCTGACGGCGGGGGCGGAGCGAATCGTGCGGCGACGGGTCAAGCGGCGGGTGCTGATACCGACGTACGCGAGGCTGGAGGTGGCGGGCGGATGAGTGGCGAGTATGCGGAGATGCGCGGAGCACACGAGGATGGCGGTGACCGCCATGACCGCGGTGACCGCGATCACCGCCTCGTGAGTGGCGCGCCGGACCGCGGCGCCGCCGGGGTGGTCGGGCGGATCGCGGAGCATGCGCGCCGGACGCCTGATGCGGTCGCCCTGCTCGACGCGCACGGCGCACTCACCTACGCCGAACTCGCCCAGCGGATCGCCACCACCGCGAGCGGGCTGCGCGCCGTGGGCATGTCCGCCGGTGACACGGTGCTGTTCGCGGTCCGCCCCGGCCGGGACGCCCTGGTACTCGGTCTGGCCGTCATGGCGGTCGGCGCCGCCGTGGTGGTGGCCGACCCGGGTGCGGGTGCCGAGCTCGACGCCGCGCGCGGGCGGCTCGTCGCCGAGCGTCTCGCCGCGCCGCGTTGGTTGGCTGCCGAGTCCTGGCTCTGCGCGCTCTCCGCCCGCAAGGCGGGACGCACGCTGCTGCGCCGCCTGGGTCTGAACCTGCCCGCGCTCTCCGACCCGACCCTGCGCTTGGTCCACACCGGCCCGCGGCTCCCGGGCGTGCCCGCGAACGCGCTCTCCGCCGCCACCCTGGCACGTACCGCGCCCGCGCCCGCGCCCGCGCCCGCGCCCACACCGGCACCGGCACCCGCGCCCGCGGGGGACCCGGACCGTCCGGCCCTGGTCGTGTTCACCTCCGGCACGACCGCTCGCCCTCGCGCGGTCGTGCACAGTCAGGCCACGCTGCTCGCCGGCGCCGACCTGCTCGGCGAAAGCCTGGGCCTGCCAGCCGCCCCCGGCCCTGTGGTCGTGCACTCCGAGCAGCTGATGATCGCCTTCGCCTTCCTCGCCGCCGGCGCCACCTGGTCGGCGGCGCCGCTCCCGGTGCGTCCGAAGCGGTTCCTGCGGGACCTGCGGCGTCGCCGGGCCACCCACACCTTCGGCACCCCGGCCGCCCTGGCCCGCCTGCTCGCCGCCGGCCAACTCCCGGACACCCTGGGCACGGTGCTGCTCGGCGCCGCTCCCGTGCCACCCCCGATCCTGCGCCGCCTGCGGACCGCGCTCCCCTCGGCCCGGATCGCGGTGATCTACGGCGCGACCGAGATGCTGCCGATCGCCGTGACCGAGGCCGAGGAGAAGCTCGACCACGCACCCCACGGCGACCTGGCCGGCCACCCCCTGCCCGGAGTCACGGCGCGCCTCAACGAAGCGGGTGAACTCCTGCTGCGTGGCGCCCACCTGGCGACCGGCTACCTCGGCGACGGGCCGATCGGCGAGCTCAACACCGGTGACCGGGCCCGGATCGATGCCGATGGCCGGATC
This sequence comes from Kitasatospora sp. NPDC048296, assembly GCF_043201815.1. Lineage (NCBI taxonomy): Bacteria > Bacillati > Actinomycetota > Actinomycetes > Kitasatosporales > Streptomycetaceae > Kitasatospora > Kitasatospora sp. NPDC048296. The sequence continues at coordinate 87,465 of NZ_JBICZB010000010.1, read as the reverse complement.
GTGCTGCTCGGCCGGACCAAGGACATGCTGATCCGCGGCTCCTTCAACCTCTACCCGGGCCTGTACGAACCCGCGATAGCCGCCCTCCCGGGCATCGCCGAGGCCGTCATCGTGGGCGTCCCCGACCGGGTGACCGCCGACGAGGCGGTGGTGTTGGCCGTGCGCCCGGACGGCTCGGTGCCGGAACCGGAACTGCTCCGCTCCCTGTACCGCGAACTGCCCCGCACGATCGACCACGCGGCACTGCCGGACCGGATCCACTGCCTTGCGGCGATCCCCCGGCGGGGCCGGACCGAGAAACCCGACCGCGAACAACTCCGCGCGCTGGTCACGAAGGAGGCGTCGTGATCGTCGTCGTCACCGGGGCCAGCGGCTTCGTCGGCAGTGCCCTGTGCCGCACGGCGCGGGCCGCCGGGCACCAGGTGCTGGCGTTGGGGCGGCGCCGCACCGTCCCCGCCGACCTGATCGGTGGCGCCCCCTATCTCTCCTGGGACTTGGCGGACCCCGCGGTCCGGCCAGCCCTCCCGGCCCCGTTCACCCGCCCTGACGCGGTGATCCACTGCGCGGGCCTGGCGACTGACTGGGCCCGCCCCGAGGCGTTCCACCGCGGCAACGTGCTGACCACCAGGGGCGCGCTGGCCGCGTTCCCCGAGGCGGCGCGCTTCGTGCACCTGTCGACCGCGAGCGTCTACGACCCGCGCCGGCCGACCGTCATGGCCCGGGAGGACGAGGCCGACGCGGTCCGCCACACCGACGCCTACGGGCGCTCCAAGGCACTGGCGGAGGAGTGGGTGCGCCGGGTCCGGCCGGAGGCGGTGATCCTGCGGCCGCACGCCGTGTACGGTCCCGGGGACACCACACTGCTGCCGCGCGTCCTCCAGGCGGTGCGCCAAACGCCTTTCGGGCCAAGGCTGTTCGCGATCGGCGACGGCAGGCAGCGGCTGAGCCTGACCAGCGTGGCGAACCTGGTCGACGCCTGCCTGCTCGCCGCTGAGGGCCGTTCCTCCGGCACCTTCAACGTCACCGACCGGGAGCCGGTCGTGCTGGACGACGTGCTGCGCCAGGTCCTGACGGCCCACAACCTCCCGGCCGCACCGGTCTACCTCCCGCTGGCCCTCGCCCTCCCGCTGGCCCGCACCGCCGAACTCCTGACCCGGACCGCCCGATCCGCCCGTCGCCCCCGCCTGACCGTCTACGCCGTCCGCCACCTGGCCCACGAACGCACCCTCGATCTCACGGCTGCCCGAACCCACCTGGACTACCGGCCGGCGCCGACGGACCTGAGGCCTGCCCTGCACCGGAACTGACGCGGACTCCCCGCAGGTGGATCGGCACGATCAGCTCCTGGGAGTCACCCAAGGTCTGTTGATGTCTCTCCAGCCCACCTAGGGACGGGCGTTGATCGCGGGCTGCGCCGAGCGGTTCCCGGGCGCCTCGCTGGCACTGGACGGAGGTCGGGCGGGTGTCGGCCGGCGGCGGCGCGGTGCAGTCCTCGGGGCGGGGGACGGGTGCACCCGTCCCCCGCCCCGAGGACTGCCGACCGGACGCCGAGCCCGGCCCGTCTCACACCGGGACTCTGGTCCGGCCCGCGGCGGCGGCCCGGAGCGGGCGGCAGTCCTCCGGGGTGACGGCTGCGGCCGGTTCCTCCGGGCGGCGGTTCCAGGTGGTGGCCAGTTCGACCCGCGAGGAGACGTCGAGTTTGCGGAAGATCTTCTTCAGATGGAACGCCACGGTGTGCGGGGAGATGAAGAGTTGGCGGGCCACCCGCCCGTTGGTGAGGCCCTGGCTGACCAGTTCGGCGACCGTGTACTCGGTGTCGGTCAGCTGGTTCACCGTGCTGCGCACACGGCCGGCGCCGAGCGGGACCCGGCCGCCGTTGCCTTCCAGCTCGCGGAGCTTGCTGGCCACCCGGAGGGCGTCGCGCCGGGCCCCGACGGCGTTGTAGCCGTGCGCGGCCCGCTTGAGCAGGTCGGCCGCCCGGTCCTGCTCGGGGCGGCGGGTGATCCGCACCGCGCTCGCGTCCTCCAGGGCGGAGGCGCTCGCCCAGCCGTCCAGGTGCAGCGCCGAGGCCCGTTCCAAGGCGTCGGCGTTCTTCTCGTGCAGGCCCTTGGCGTGCGCGGAGGAGGCCTGGATCATTCGGAAGGTGCGGTTGTGGGCGCTCAGCCGATCGACCAGAGAGACGATGCGCAGGGCGATGCCCTCGTCGTCCAGCTGCTGCGAGGTGCGGACCAGCCAGGCGGCGGCGGCCGGTTGCGAGACCAGCAGTTCCCTGGTCATCGCCTCGTCCATGGTCAGGTCGCTGATCAGGCTGGCGACGCTGGCCGGACCGTCCCGCGCCTCCAGGGCCTGGGTGACCGCCCAGACGCACTGCCCGGGCATCAGCTTGGAGTGGCCCATCAGGGCGTTGTTCCGCAGGTCGTTGGCGTAGCGGATGCTGGTGGCGGTGTCCAGTCGGCGGGTGGCGCTGACCGTCATCACCAGGTTCCCGCTGGACACCGGCCGGCGGTCGCCGAGCTGGTGGGCCAGCAGCAGGCCGGCCTCGGCCGCGCTGGTCGCCGCGTCCAGGTCGCCGCGGGCCAGATCGGCCTCCGCACGGCAGATCAGGGCGTGGGGCTGCCCGTCAAGTTTGTCCGAGGCGTAGGCAAGTGATGTCGCGCCAGTTAACATCCTGGTGGCTGACGCCAGACCTCGGGTCCGGGTCAGCAGGGTCGCGTACCAGAGCTTCGCCCTCGGAGTGTCACTCCTCCGGGGGCCGGTGGCCTCCTTCGCCGCGGCGCTGGCGGCGAGGCTCATGCTCTTTCCCAACTGGCCGTCGAGCCAGGACTGAACGGATGCCGCGAGTATTCGATGTACTTCATTCGACGCCCCAAGAGAGGGGCCGGGGACGGTAGTTGTCTGAAGTGACACTCTAGACTCCGAATCGAAACCGGGTGATGCTTGGCGACGGCCGCAAGCGGGTGAATGCGGTCCGTCGCCCGGTTGTTCCCTGGTGTGGGTCGGGTGACATTCCGTCGTGCGGGCTGTTCAGAGGTCATTTCAGGTTGCGATTGGGACTTGAGTCTGTCAAGCAGCTCAAGGAGCGTGCGCGCGGGGCGAACAGTGTTCTGACGGAAAGTTAACTCGCTGGAAAACTTGGTGAGTTGGCGAGTTTTTCTGGAGAGCGGAATCCGGTCATCCGTACTGTTCTCGGCGCGCGCCCCGATTTTGCGCCCCGCTGCCGCCCGCCGTGCGTCCGGTTGGCCGGAGCATGATGGCCGGAAAGTAGGCCGAAAGTGTGCAGTGAGTGCCCGTTCGGACCCCCCGCCACCATGCGGTGCGGGCGATGCCCGAACGGGCACCGCCTGCCACCGGCCGGGCTACCAGGGTGAGGGATGCCCGCCGGCGGTCGAGCCTGCCTAGACTCGCTGAAGCCGACACCGTGCTTCCGCAGTCAGGTCGGCAGTCCTTTCACCCGGTAAAATCAGAGGTCTTCTGTGCCTTCTCTTCTCCACATCGACGCGAGCATCAGGACCGACGGCTCCACGTCGCGACAGCTGACGTCGTACTTCGCCACCCAGTGGCGGCAGAACCACCCCGGCGCCGACTACGTCTACCGCGACCTGTCCGCCGAGCCGATCCCGCACATCACCCATGCCGTCCGCGAGTACCTGCTCGACCCCAGCCGCGACCACGGACAGACGGCCGAGGAGAAGGCCCTGGCCGATGCCGTGACCGCCGAGGTGCGGGCCGCCGACACGATCCTGCTGGGCGTGCCGATGTACAACTACACGATCCCGTCCAGTGTCAAGGCGTGGATCGACCTCCTGGTCACCCCGGCCCACATGGTTCCGCCGGGCGCCGAGTCCGGTCCGCTCAGCGGTAAGTCGGTCATCGTGGTCACCGCCCGCGGCGGCTCCTACGCGCCCGGCACCCCGCGCGAGGGCTGGGACTACCAGGAGCCCTACCTGCGGGCCGTGTTGAGCTCCATCGGTCTCGCCGACGACCTGACCTTCGCGCACGCCGAGCTGACCCTGGCCGCGATCGTGCCGGCCATGGCAGCGCTCAAGCCGGTGGGTGAGAAGTCCCTGGCGACCGCTCAGGAGACGCTGACCCGGCTGTCCGCCTGAGTCAGCGCGGCACCCGCCGCACCCCATACGCGGGGCCAACGGCCCGCCGCCCCACCGGACCGCTCCGGCGGGGCGGCGCGGCCGCCCCGCGGCACGACCCCATGCTCCGGAAGCAGAACCGAGTCCGTGCCGCGGCCCTGCGCCGTCCGCTCGGGCACTGCGGCACGGGCACGGCCGACCCGATACGGATGGAACGGAGAACGGGCTTCATGACTGAAGCGATCTCGTACGAGGACGCCTGGGCCCGCACGGACAAGTTCGAACCACCCGCGCTCTTCGAGGAGTTGCGCAGGGAGCGTCCGCTGGCCCGGATGACCTACCCCGACGGGCACGTCGGCTGGATCGCCACCAGCCACGAACTGGTCCGGCAGGTGCTCGGCGACCCCCGGTTCAGCCACAACCTGGAGATCGGGCACTTCCCGGTCACCAAGTACGGCGGCCCGGTGCCGCAGTTCCCGGCCATGCCGGGCATGTTCATCCACATGGACCCGCCTGAGCAGACCCGCTTCCGCAAGCTGCTGACCAAGGAGTTCACCAGCCGCGGCGTGGCCCGGCTGGCGCCGGTGATCGAGGCCGCGGCCGCCGAGCAGATCGCCGAGCTGCGCTCCCGGGGCAGCTCCGCCGACCTGCTGGAGGAGTTCGCCAAGCCGTTCGTGCTCAGGGTGCTCGCCCCGCTGATCGGCCTGCCGTACAGCGAGCGGGACCGGTTCGCCGACGCCCCGGCCGTGATGAACGACCCGTTCGGCGACGCGCAGGCCTCGATGGCGGCGTTCCAGCAGGTCGGCGCGTTCATCCACGAGATCATCGCGGGCAAGAAGGCCGAACCGGGCGACGACATCATCAGCCGGCTGATCGCCAGCGGCGAGCTCACCGACGAGGAACTCGGCAACATCACGGCGCTGCTGCTGTTCGCGGGCTTCGAGACCACCGAGGGCGCGCTCGCCGTGGGCACCTTCGCGCTGCTGCACCACACCGAGCAGCTGGCCGCCCTGCGGGCCGACCCGTCGAAGATCGACGAGGCGGTGGAGGAGATCCTGCGCTACGTCACCGTCAACCAGTACGAGATCTTCCGCACCGCGCTGGAGGACCTCGAACTCGGCGGCGAGACGGTGAAGAAGGGCGAGACCGTCACGGTCTCGCTGCCCGCGGCCAACCGCGACCCCGCCAAGTTCGGCTGCCCCGCCGACCTGGACCTCGGCCGCGACACCGCCGGCCACGTCGCCTTCGGCTACGGCGTCCACCAGTGCCTGGGGCAGAACCTGGCCCGGCTGCAGCTGAAGATCGGCCTTCTCGCCCTGATCGAGGCCTTCCCGGGCCTGCGGCTGGCCGTTCCCGCGGACGAGGTTCCGCTGCGGACCAAGGGGTCCGTGTTCTCGGTCAAGAGTCTGCCCGTCTCCTGGTAACCCCTGACCTCCGGAAGGAGCTCGCGGCAAGGTGCGCCCCGACGTGATCGCCCCGCTCCCGGTCGTCCTGCGGGAGAACGCTGTCCGGTTCCCGGACAAGACGGCTTTCCAGGACGGCCGGAACGCGGTCAGCTACGCAGAACTCGAAGCCCGCACGCGGAGGCTGGCCGGCCACCTGACCGGTCTCGGTGTGCGGCGCGGCGACCGCGTCGCGCTCTGCCTCGGCAACTCGGTCGAGATGGTGGAGGCCTACCTGGCCGTGGTCCGGGCCGGTGGTGTCGGCGTGCCGGTCAACCCGCAGGCCGGCCCGGCCGAGACGGAGTACCTGCTGGCCGACAGTGGTGCGGTGTTCGCCTTCACCGACACGGGGCGTGCTGAAACGTTTCTGCAGTTACTCGGGCGGCCCTCGGACACCATTTCCGTGATCGCCACCGGCTCCGAGGGCACACCGGCCCCGGGTACCGCCCGCTACCAGGACCTCGCCACCACCGAGCCCGCCACCCAGGCTCCCGACGACCTCGGACTCGACGAGGTGGCCTGGATGTTCTACACCTCCGGCACCACCGGCCGGCCCAAGGGCGTGCTCTCCACCCAGCGCAACTGCCTCTGGTCCGTGGCCAACTGCTACATCCCCGTGCCCGGGCTCAGCGAGCACGACCGGGTGCTGTGGCCGCTGCCGCTCTTCCACAGCCTCTCGCACATCGCCTGCGTGCTCTCCGTCACCGTGTCCGGCGCCACCGCCCGGATCATGGACGGCAGCTCCGCCGACGACATCCTGACCGCGCTGCGCGAGGACCGCTCCACCTTCCTGGCCGGCGTCCCCACCACCTACCACCACCTGGTCAGCACCGCCCGGCGCACCGGCCTCGCCCTGCCCGACCTGCGGATCGGCCTGGTCGGCGGCGCCGTCACCGGACCCGAGCTGCGCCGCTCCTTCGAGAGCAGCTTCGGCGTGCCCCTGGTGGACGCCTACGGCAGCACCGAGACCTGCGGCGCGATCACCATCAACCCGCCCGACGGTCAGCACGTCGAGGGCTCCTGCGGCCTGCCCGTGCCCGGCGTCGACGTGCGGATCGTCGACCCCCGCACCGGCGAGGAGCAGCCCGCCGGGCAGGAGGGCGAGGTCTGGGTCAGCGGCCCCAACGTCATGCTCGGCTATCACAACAGCCCCGAGGCCACCGCCCAGGCGCTGCGGGACGGCTGGTTCCACACCGGCGACCTCGCCCGCCGCGACGAGGACGGCTACTTCACCATCTGCGGCCGCCTCAAGGACCTGGTCATCCGCGGCGGCGAGAACATCCACCCCGACGAGATCGAGTCCGTGCTGCGCGCCGCCGAGGGCGTGGCCGACGCCGGAGTCGCCGCCCGGCCGCACGCCACCCTCGGCGAGGTCCCGGTCGCCTGGGTGGTCCCCGGGCCCGAGGGCATCGACCTCGCCCGGCTGCTCGACCACTGCCGCGGCGCGCTCTCCGCGTACAAGCTGCCCGAGCGGATCCTGGAGACCGGCAGTATCCCCCGGACCCCCTCCGGGAAGATCATTCGCCGCCTGCTCGGCGAGCTGCCGGCCCGGCTGCGGTACGCGGCCGACGGCCACCACGACGGCCTCTACCGGCCGGAGTGGATCCCCGTACCGGAAGCGCCGGAGGCGTCGGACGTGGTCGCGGCAGCGGTGGCGGACGGCCTGCGGTGGGGCCTGGCCGGTCCGGCCGGGACCACCGACGCACTGGCCGCCGGCCTGCGCGCGGCGGGCATCGCCGAACTGCGGCACTACCCGGACCCTGCGGCCCTCCGGGCGGCCCTGGACGACGGTGCGGCCGCACCCGATCTGACCGTCCTCGTGGGCGCGGATGCGGCGGCCGAGTGGGCCGAGGCGGTCCGGCCGCACCCGACGGCGCGGCTGCTCGTCCTCACCAGGGGAGCGGTCGCCGCAGGCGAGCGGGACGCCGCCCTCGAGCCGGCCCAGCTCGCGCTCTGGAGCGCGGCCCGGGCCGCGCAGGCGAACGGCGAGAACCTGGCCCTGCTGGATCTCGACCCCCACGCGGCGGACGCCGCCCAAACCGCCGCTGTGCTGGCCGCCACCGCTGCCGGGCTGCCCCAGGTCGCGCTTCGTGACGGCGCGTTGCTGCACCTCCGGCTGGTCCGCGTGCCGGTCGTGGACCGGCCGGACCCGGCCGCACCCGGACTCGACGGCACCGTGCTGCTCACCGGCGCCGACACCGCCACCGGCACCGCCCTGGCCCGGCACCTGGTCGCCGCGCACGGCACCCGGCGCCTGGTCCTGGTGAGTGCGTCGGCCGACGAGCTGACAGTAGAGGGCGCGGAGACCACCCACCTGGTCGCCGACAGCACCGACCCCGGGAAGCTCCGGGCCGCGCTGGCCGGGCTGGGCCACTCCGTGACAGCCGTGGTGCACGCCGCCTCGGACCACGAACTCGCCCGCACGCTCGATGAACTGACCAACGATCAGCAACTCGCCTCGTTCGTCGTGGTGACCGACGCCGCCGCGACCCTCGGCGCCGTGCCCGAGGACCCCGCCGCAGCCGTCAACGCCGCCCTCACCGAGGCCGTCGCCCGCACCCGCCGGCAGCGCCGGCTGCCCGGTGCCCAGCTCGCGACCGCCGGACCCGAGCAGGCGGCCGCCGCCTTCGACCTGCTGGTCCGCACCGACGCCACGGCACTGCTCGCCGTCCGGCCGACCGCGACCGACCCGGGCGACCCGGAGCGGACCCCGCTCGACACACTGCTCGACGGGCTGGTCGAGCAGCCGGCCGCCGGGCCCGCCGCCGAGGCCGACGAGACAGTCACCGCCGCTCTGCGGGCCCGACTCGCGGGCCTGGACGAGCGCGCCCAACTGGCCCAGCTCGCGGCCCTGGTCTGCGAGCAGGCCGCCGCCGTGCTCACCCCCGCGAGCACCGAGCCGGTCCTGGGCGGGCGCGCCTTCCGCGACCTCGGCCTCGGCTCGCTCGCCGTGGTGCGGCTGCGCAACCGCCTGACTGGGCGCACCGGTCTGCGCCTGCCCACCACTGTGACCTTCGACCACCCGACCCCGGAGGCCCTCGCCGGCCACCTGCTGGCCCGTATCTTCGGCCTGGACACCGCAGTTGACGGTCCGTCGCGCCGACTCGCCGATCCGGACGAGCCGATCGCGATCGTCGGCATGGCGTGCCGGCTGCCGGGCGGGGTGGCGAGCCCGGAGGACCTGTGGCGGCTGGTCGCGGAGAGCCGGGACGCGGTCTCCGCCTTCCCGACCGACCGGGGCTGGGATCTGGAGGGCCTCTTCGACGAGGACCCGCAGAAGGCCGGCACCTCCTACGCCAACCGGGGCGGATTCCTGGACGGCGCAGGCGAGTTCGACGCCGCCTTCTTCGGTGTCTCGCCGCGCGAGGCGGTGGCGATGGACCCGCAGCAGCGGTTGCTCCTGGAGACCTCCTGGGAGGCCCTGGAGCGCGCGGGCATCGACCCCGGCACGCTGAAGGGCAGCGACGTCGGCGTCTTCTCCGGCCTGATGGGCCAGGGGTACGGGCCGACCGGCACGGCTCCCGCCGAACTCGAAGGCTTCGTCGCCACCGGCACCGCCTCCAGCGTGGCCTCCGGGCGGGTGTCGTACGTGTTCGGGTTCGAGGGCCCGGCGGTGACGGTCGACACCGCGTGCTCCTCCTCGCTGGTGGCCATGCACCTGGCGGCCCAGGCGCTGCGGCAGGGCGAGTGCTCGCTGGCGCTGGCCGGTGGCGCCACCGTGATGGCCACGCCGGGGACGTTCGTCGAGTTCTCGCGGCAGCGGGCGCTCGCGGCGGACGGCCGCTGCAAGTCCTACGCGGACGCTGCGGACGGCACGGGGTGGGCCGAGGGCGCGGGCGTGGTGGTGCTGGAGCGGTTTTCGGAGGCGCGCCGCAAGGGCCACAAGGTACTGGCGGTGGTGCGGGGTTCGGCGGTCAACCAGGACGGTGCGTCGAACGGGCTGACGGCGCCGAGCGGTCCGGCACAGCAGCGGGTGATCCGCCGGGCGCTCGCCAACGCGGGCCTCTCCACGGCCGATGTGGACGTGGTGGAGGGCCACGGCACCGGGACGGTGCTGGGCGACCCGATCGAGGCGCAGGCGCTGCTGGCCACCTACGGTCAGGAGCGGTCTGCCGAACGGCCGCTGTGGCTGGGCTCGTTGAAGTCGAACATCGGTCACACCCAGGCCGCGGCCGGTGTCGCGGGCGTCATCAAGATGGTGCAGGCGCTGCAGCGCGGCGTCATGCCGGCCACTCTGCACGTGGACGCACCCTCCTCGCAGGTGGACTGGACGGCCGGCGCAGTACGACTCCTGACGGAGAGTCAGGAGTGGTCGACCGTCGGTCGGCCGCGCCGGGCGGGTGTGTCGTCGTTCGGCGTGAGTGGCACGAACGCGCACGTGATCCTGGAGCAGGCGCCGGAGGTCGAGGCTCCCGAGGTGCCCGCCGTGGACGGTGTGGTGCCGCTGGTGGTGTCGGCGAAGAGCGCGGCGTCGCTCGCCGGGCAGGCGGAGCGGCTGGCCGCCTTCGTGGAGGCCGCGGACGAGGCTGCGTTGCCGCTGGCGGCAGGGGCGCTGATGGCCGGGCGTGCGGTGCTGGGTGAGCGTGCGGTGGTGGTGGCGGGCTCGCGGGACGAGGCGGTGGCCGGGCTCCGCGCGGTTGCTCGTGGCGAGGTCGTACCGGGTGCGGCCGCTGAGGGCCGGACCGTGCTGGTGTTCCCCGGTCAGGGGTCGCAGTGGGCCGGTATGGGGCGTGAACTGCTGGACTCCTCACCGGTGTTCGCGGAGCGCATCGCGGAGTGTGCGGCGGCGTTGGCGCCGTGGATCGACTGGTCGCTGATCGAGGTGCTGCGCGGCGATGCTCCGGCGGAGTTGCTGGAGCGGGTCGATGTGGTGCAGCCGGCGAGCTTCGCGGTGATGGTGGGCCTGGCGGCTGTGTGGGCGTCGGTGGGTGTGGTGCCGGATGCGGTGGTGGGTCACTCGCAGGGCGAGATCGCGGCGGCCCACGTGGCCGGGGCGCTCTCGCTGGAGGATGCCGCGCGGGTGGTTGCGGTGCGCAGCCAGGTGATTGCCCGTGGGCTGGCGGGTCGTGGCGGCATGGCCTCGGTCGCTTTGGCGGAGGATCAGCTGACCGAGCGCCTGGAGCGTTGGGGTGGCCGGGTCGAGATCGCGGCTGTGAACAGCCCGTCCTCGGTGGTGGTGGCCGGTGACGCCGAGGCATTGGACGAACTGGTCGAGGCCTGGGGCGCCGAGGGTGTCCGGGTGCGTCGGATCGCGGTGGACTATGCCTCGCACACCCGCCATGTCGAGGCGGTGGAGCAGGAGTTGGGTGAGGCGCTGGCGGGGGTTGCCGCTGCGGTGCCGCAGGTGCCGTTCTTCTCCACGCTGCTCGGCGAGTGGGTCCGGGACGCCGGTGTGCTGGACGGGGGCTACTGGTACCGCAACCTGCGCGGCCGGGTCGGATTCGGCGCTGCGATAGCGGAGCTGGCGGCCCAGGGCTTCGGGGTGTTCGTGGAGTCCAGTGCCCACCCGGTGCTGGTGCAGCCGGTCAGCGAGGTCGCGGACGGAATCGACGGAGCGTCGGTCGTCGTCTCCGGCTCGCTGCGCCGGGACGACGGCGGCCCGCGCCGGCTGCTCGCCTCGATGGCCGAGCTGTTCGTGCGCGGCGTCCCGGTCGACTGGTCGGCCGTCCTGCCGGTCGGCGCCACCGACGGGCACCTGGACCTGCCGACCTACGCCTTCGACCACCAGCACTACTGGCTGCAGACCGCGCCCGAGACGGATGCGGCCTCGCTGGGCCAGGCCGCGGCCGACCACCCGCTGATCGGCGCGCTGATCGGCCGGCCGGATCCCGGCGGTTTCCTGACCACCTCCCGCTGGTCCGTGCGCACGCACCCGTGGCTGGCCGAGTACGCCGTCGGCAGCGCCGTCATCGTGCCGAGCGCGGCGCTGGTCGAGCTGGCCGTCCGGCTCGGCGACGAGGTCGGCAGCCCGGTCCTGGAGGAGCTGACCGTCGACCGGCCCGTGGTGCTGCCGCTGCGCGGCAGCAGGGTCGTCCAGGCGTCCGTCGGCGAGCCCGACGGACACGGTCGGCGCTCGATCGAGGTGTACTCGCGGGCGGAGAACTCGGCGCTGGACGCCGAGTGGACCCGCCACGCGACCGGCACCCTGACTGTCGTGGCCGCCCCGAGCGGCGTGGCCGCCGCCGACCGGCCGGCCACCGAGGCCGAGGTCGCGCTGGACGAGGCGCTCGGCGACGCCGACCGCTACGGCCTGCACCCGGCGCTGCTGGACGCGGCGGTCCGCGCGGCCGTCCCCGAAGGCACGGCTGCCACCCGCTGGCAGGGCGTGACCCTACTGGCCGCCGGTGCCGCCGCCGTCCGGGTGCGCTCGGTGCGCACGGCGGACGACACCACCCGGCTTGAGCTGGCCGACGGCACCGGCGCGCCCGTGCTGACCGTGCACGCGGTGCTCGCCGAGCCGTTCTCGCCCGCCGGTGCGGGGCTCGCCGAGGAGGCCGGCCGGGACGGCCTGTTCCGCGTGGACTGGGTCGAACTTCCTACGGCCGAGCGCGAGTCGGAGCTGACCGTCGCCGAGGTCGCGGCCGCCGCCGAGCTGTCCGAGCTCGCTGCGGCCGGCGCGAGTCCGCCGGACCTGGTGCGGTACCGGGCCGAGCGGGCCCCCGGCGACCCGCGCGGGGCGGTCGCCGCCGCGCTCGCGGTGCTGCAGGCCTGGCTGGCCGAGCCCGAGTTGGCGTCCACCCGGCTGGTGGTCACGCTCTCCGGGGACCCCGAGGACCTCGCCGAGGCGGCCGTCGCGGGCCTGCTGCGCTCGGCCCAGTCGGAACACCCGGACCGGATCACGCTGGTCGAGTGCGACCAGGCCGACGACGAGGCGCTGCTGGTCGCGGTCGCCGCGGCGAGCGCTGCCGGTGAGCCGCGGGTGCGGGTGCGCGGCGGGGCGGTCTCCGTCCCGCGGCTGGTCCGCGCCGCCGTGCCGGACGGGCCGCGCGGGGAACTCGATCCCGAGGGAACGGTGCTGATCACCGGCGGCAGCGGGACGCTCGGCGCCCTGACGGCCCGTCACCTGGTTGACGCGTACGGCGCCCGCCACCTGCTGCTGGTCAGCCGGAAGGGCCCGGACGCCGAAGGCGCGACCGAGCTGCGCGAGGAACTGACCGCGCTGGGCGCCACCGTCACCGTCGCCGCGTGCGACGTGGCCGACCGGGACGCCGTCGCGGCGCTGCTCGCCACCGTGCCGACCACGCATCCGCTGACCGCCGTCGTGCACACTGCCGGCGTGCTCGACGACGGGGTGGTCACCGTGCTGAGCGCCGAGCGGGTCGACACCGTGCTGCGGCCGAAGCTGGATGCCGCGCTGCACCTGCACGAGCTGACCCGGGACGCGGACCTCGCCGCCTTCGTGCTGTTCTCCTCGGCCGCCGGCGTGCTCGGCAATCCCGGCCAGGGCAACTACGCGGCGGCCAACGCCGCGTTGGACGCGCTCGCCGTGCACCGCCGCCGGCTCGGCCTGCCGGGCGTCTCGCTCGCCTGGGGCTACTGGAGCGAGGTCAGCGGCATGACCCGGCATCTCGGTGCCGCCGACCTGCAGCGCACCCGACGCCTCGGCATGGTCGGGCTGACCGCCGCCGAGGGGACGGCGATCCTCGACACGGCCCTGCGTGCCGAGCACGCGGACGGCGAGAGCGCCGCCGCCCTGGTCGCCGCCCGGTTCGACCTGCCCGCCCTGCGCGCCGCCGCCCGCTCCGGGGCACCCGTGGCGCCCCTGCTGCGCGGCCTTGCCCCCGTGCCCCGGCGCACCGCCAACCCCGCGCAGGCCGCCCGGACCGGCGCCCTGCGCGAGCGCCTGGAGCAGCTGGGCAGCCGGCAGCGGACCGACGCGCTGGTGGAGCTGGTGCGGTCGAGCGCTGCCCAGGTGCTGGGCCACGCGACGGCCGAGGCGGTCCGGGCCGACCGCGCGTTCAAGGACGCCGGGTTCGACTCGCTGACCGCCGTCGAGCTGCGCAATCGGCTCGCCGCCGCGACCGGGCTCACCCTCTCCGCCACCCTGGTCTTCGACTACCCGAAGCCGGTGGCGCTCGCCGAGCACCTGCGCGAGCGGTTCTTCGGGGCGGCGGAGTCCGCGGGCCGCGCCGCGGACCAGGCTCCGCCGCGCCCGGCGGCCGGCGCCGACGACCCGATCGCGATCGTCTCGATGGCCTGCCGGTTCCCCGGCGGCGTGGCCGGCCCCGAGGACCTGTGGCGGCTGGTGGCCGACGGCGTCGATGCCGTCGGCGAGTTCCCCGCGGACCGGGGTTGGGACATCGACCGGCACTACGACGCCGACCCGGACAGCACCGGCAAGACCTATGTGCGGCACGGCGGTTTCCTCGCCGACGCGACCGGGTTCGACGCCGCGTTCTTCGGGATCTCGCCGCGCGAGGCGCTCGCCATGGACCCGCAGCAGCGGCTGCTCCTGGAGACCTCCTGGGAGGCCCTGGAGCGCGCCGCGATCGACCCGAGCGGGCTCGGCGGCCAGGACGTCGGCGTTTTCGTCGGCGTCAACAGCCAGGACTACACGGTGCGCACGCACCACGCCTCCGGCGTCGAGGGCTTCCGGCTGACCGGCAACTCCGGCAGCGTGCTCTCCGGCCGGATCGCCTACCAGTTCGGCTTCGAGGGCCCGGCCATCACGATCGACACGGCCTGCTCCTCCTCGCTGGTCGCGCTGCACCTGGCGACCCGGGCGCTGCGGCAAGGCGAGTGCTCGATGGCTCTGGTCGGCGGCGTGATGGTGATGGGCAACCTGGAGACCTTCGTCGAGTTCTCCCGGCAGCGCGGCCTCTCCCAGGACGGCCGCTGCAAGGCCTTCGCGGACGCGGCGGACGGCACCGGCTGGTCCGAGGGCGTCGGCGTGCTGCTGGTTGAGCGGCTCTCGGACGCCCGCCGCAACGGCCACCAGGTGCTCGCGGTGGTCAGCGGCTCGGCCGTCAACCAGGACGGCGCGTCCAACGGGCTCACCGCGCCGAACGGGCTCTCCCAGCAGCGGGTGATCCGCCGGGCGCTCGCCGACGCCGGCCTGTCCGCCGCGGAGGTGGACGCGGTGGAGGCGCACGGCACGGGCACCGTGCTGGGCGACCCGATCGAGGCGCAGGCGCTGCTGGCGACCTACGGCCGGGACCGCGACCCCGAGCACCCGCTCTGGCTCGGCTCGGTGAAGTCCAACATCGGCCACACCCAGGCGGCCGCCGGTGTCGCCGGGATCATCAAGATGGTCATGGCGATCAGGCACGGCGTGCTGCCCCGGACGCTGCACGTGGACCGGCCGTCCAGCCAGGTGGACTGGTCGGCGGGCGCGGTGGAACTCCTCACCGAGGCCCGGGAGTGGCCGGAGAGCGGGCACCCACGCCGCGCCGGGATCTCCTCCTTCGGCATCGGCGGCACCAACGCCCACGTGGTGATCCAGCAGGCGCCGGCGGTGGATTCCGCGCAGGTTGACGGGCCGTCTACCCACTCCTCACCGATTGACGAGCCGTCAGCTCCGCTTGCGCTTCCGCAGGACCCGGCCGTTTTCCCGGTCCCGTTGTCGGCCCGGACCGCGACCGCCCTGCGCGGGCAGGCCGAGCGGCTCGCCCGGTTCCTCGAAGCCCGCCCCGAACTCCCGCTGGCCGACACCGCCCACGCCCTGGCCACCGGCCGGGCCCGGCTCGACCACCGGGCCGTGGTGCTCGCCGCCGACCGGCAGCAACTCGCCGACGGGCTGCGCGACCTCGCCACCGGCACGCCCACCGCAGCCGCCGTGACCGGCACGCCCCAGGAGGGCAAGCTGGCCTTCCTCTTCACCGGCCAGGGCAGCCAGTGGGCCGGCATGGGCCGGGAACTCGCCGACCGCCACCCGGTGTTCCGGGAGGCCTTCGCCGCCGCCTGCGCGGCCGTCGAACTCCACCTGGCCGAAGCCCGGTTGGACGGCGAGCCGGTGCGGCCGCTGCGCGAGGTGGTGTTCGCCGAGCCGGGGAGCGACGAGGCCGCGCTGCTCGACCGCACCCTCTACACCCAGGCCGGCCTGTTCGCCCTGGAGACCGCGCTGTTCGAGCTGCTCGGCTCCTGGGGCGTGCGCCCCGACCTGGTCGCCGGGCACTCGGTCGGCGAGATCGCGGCCGCCCACGCGGCCGGCCTGCTGGACCTCGCGGAGGCGGGCCGACTGGTCGCCCACCGCGCCCGGTTGATGCAGGCCCTGCCTGAGGGCGGCGCGATGGTGGCGGTCCAGGCGAGCGAGGCCGAGGTCACGCCGCTGTTGGCCGCGGCCGAGGGCGAGCTGGCGATCGCCGCTGTCAACAGCCCCGACTCCGTGGTGCTCTCCGGTACCGAGGCGGCCGTGCTGACCGCCGCCGCCCAGCTGGCCGAACTCGGTCGCAAAACCAAGCGGTTGGCTGTCAGTCACGCCTTCCACTCGCCGCTGATGGCGCCCATGCTCGACGGGTTCCGCACTGCCCTCGCGGGCCTGCGGCCCCGGCCGGCCGGCATCCCCGTGGTGTCCACCCTGACCGGCGGACCCGCCGAGCAGGGCCGGTTCGGCACCCCCGAGTACTGGGCCGACCAGGTGCGCGGAACCGTGCGGTTCGCCGACGCGGTCACCGCGCTGCGCGAACAGGGCGTCGGCGCCTTCCTGGAGATCGGGCCCGGCGGCGCGCTGACCGCGCTGGCCCTCGGCACGCTCGGCCCCGACCACCGCGGCTGCGTCGCCACCCTGCGCCAGGACGGCTCCGAGTCGGCCGCCGTGCTCACCGCACTCGCCGAACTGCACGTGCGCGGTGCCGCGCAGATCGACTGGACCGCCGTGCTCGGCGCCCCGGCCGAGGCCGTCGGCACCGAACTGCCCACCTACGCCTTCCAGCACCAGCGCTTCTGGGTCGACGTCGAGCCCTCGGCCGTGGACGCGGAGGCGCTCGGCGCCCGCAGCACCGGCCACCCGCTGCTCGGCACGGCCGTCGAACTGCCCGGCGGGCACGACGGCACGCAGGTGGTGCTCACCGGGCGGATCGACCGGGGTGCGCTGGAGAAGCTCGGCGGCCTGATCGACCCCGCCACCGGGACCGCCTCCGCCGCCCTGCTGCTCGACCTGCTGGTGCACGCCGGCACCGAGGCGGGCAGCGGCGCCGTCGAGCAGATCGCCGTCGACGCGCCGCTCACCGTGCCCGAGCACGGCCACCTGCAGCTCCGGGTCCGGGTCGAGACCCCGGGTGCCGACGGGCTGCGCCGGGTCGCCGTGCACAGCAGGGCGCACCGGGCGGACGAGGCCGCGCCGGACGGCGGCTGGACCCGGCACGCCGGGGCCCTGCTCCGTCCCGGCCTGCCCCACCCCGCCTTCGACCTGCGGGACCGCCCGGACACCGCGGCGGCCGGCGACGGCCTGCTGGAGCACGACGGCCGGCTCTTCGCCGACCTCGCGCTGCCCGCCGAACTCGGCGACAGCGCCGAGGCGTTCGCGCTCCACCCGGTGCTGGTCGACCGCGTGCTGCGGCTGCTCGCCGCCCGCACCGGCGAATCCGCCGCCGGGTTCGAGCTGACCGCCTGCGCCGACCTCGCCGTCTACGCCGAGGGCGCCGTCGCACTGCGGATGCGGGTCACGCCCGTCGAAGGCGGCCGCCACTTCGTGGAGCTCGCCGACCAGACCGGCGAACCGGTCGCCGCGCTGGGACCGCTGACGCTCAGTCAGCTCGCCACGGCCGGCCCGGCGGAGGCCGCCGCCCCCGTCGAGCCCGCCCGCGCCGATGCTGCCGACACCGCCGCCGGGCCGCTGGTCCGGCGCGCGGTCGGCCGCCCGACCGTTGGGAGCAACCCGCTGGCCGACCGGCTCGCCGCCCTCGGCGAGACCGAACAGCTGCTCCTGCTCATGGAGTTGGTGCAGGAGAGCGCCGCCGTGGTGCTCGGCCACACCGACACCGGGGCGCTGGCCGAGAGCCAGTCCTTCCGGGACCTCGGCTTCGACTCGCTGAGCGCCGTCCGGCTGCGCAACCGGCTGCACGACTTCACCGGCATGAGCCTGCCCAGCAGCCTGGTGTTCGACTACCCGACCCCGGCCGCCCTGGTCGGCCATCTGCGCACCGAACTCCTCGGCGACGAGGCAGCCATGGGTGACCCGTCGCCGCAACGCAAGGCCGACCCGGACGAGCCGATCGCCATCATCGCCATGAGCACCCGGCTGCCCGGCGGTGTGAGCACCCCCGAAGAGCTGTGGAACCTGGTGGCCGAGCAGCGCGACGCGCTCTCCGGCTTCCCCCAGGACCGGGACTGGGACGTGGACAAGCTCTACCACCCGGACCCGGCCCACCCCGGCACCACCTACACCCGGGTCGGCGGATTCCTGCACGATGCGGCGCAGTTCGACGCCGGGTTCTTCGGGATCTCGCCGCGCGAGGCGCTCGCCATGGACCCGCAGCAGCGGCTGCTGCTGGAGACCTCCTGGGAGGCGCTGGAGCGCGCGGGCCTCAATCCGCTCGCCACCCGAGGCCAGGACATCGGCGTCTTCACCGGCATCGTGCACCACGACTACGTCACCCGGCTGCGGCAGGTGCCGGACGACGTCCAGGGCTACGTGATGACCGGTACCTCGTCCAGCGTGGCCTCGGGCCGGGTGTCGTACGTGTTCGGGTTCGAGGGCCCGGCGGTGACCGTGGACACGGCCTGCTCCTCCTCGCTGGTGGCCATGCACCTCGCGGCCCAGGCGCTGCGGCGCGGCGAGTGCTCGCTGGCGCTGGCCGGCGGCGCGACCGTGATGGCCAGCCCCGACGCCTTCGTGGAGTTCGCCCGCCAGCGCGGCCTCTCCGCCGACGGCCGGTGCAAGGCCTACTCCTCGACCGCCGACGGCACGGGCTGGGCCGAGGGCGTGGGCGTGGTGCTGCTGGAGCGGCTCTCCGAGGCCCAGCGCAACGGGCGCCGGATCCTCGCCGTGCTGCGCGGCAGCGCCGTCAACCAGGACGGCGCCTCCAACGGCCTGACCGCGCCCAACGGGCCCTCGCAGCAGCGGGTGATCCGCCGCGCGCTGGCCGACGCCGGACTCACCCCGGCTGACGTGGACGTGGTGGAGGGCCACGGCACCGGCACCTCACTGGGCGACCCCATCGAGGTGCAGGCGCTGCTGGCGACCTACGGTCAGCAGCGGCCCGCCGAGCGGCCGCTGTGGCTGGGCTCGTTGAAGTCGAACATCGGTCACACCCAGGCCGCGGCCGGTGTCGCGGGCGTCATCAAGATGGTGCAGGCGATGCGGCACGGCGTCATGCCGGCCACCCTGCACGTCGACACCCCGACCCCGCAGGTGGACTGGACGGCCGGCGCCGTCGAGCTGCTGACCGAGGCGCGGGAGTGGCCGGCCGACGGGCGGCCGCGCCGGGCCGCCGTCTCCTCCTTCGGTGCGAGCGGGACGAACGCGCACGTGATCCTGGAGCAGGCGCCGGAGGTCGAGGCTCCCGAGGTGCCCGCCGTGGACGGTGTGGTGCCGCTGGTGGTGTCGGCGAAGAGCGCGGGTTCGCTGGTCGCGCAGGCCGAGCGGCTGGCCGCCTTCGCGGAGGCGGACCGGGCCCCGCTGCCGCTGGTGGCGGCCGCGCTGGTGGCCGGACGTGCGGTGCTGGGTGAGCGTGCGGTGGTGGTGGCGGGCTCGCGGGACGAGGCGGTGGCGGGGCTCCGCGCGGTGGCCAGGGGCGACTCCCACCCGGCCGTGGCGGCCGGAGGGCAGTCGGGTTCGGCCGCAGCGGGGCGTACGGTGCTGGTGTTCCCGGGGCAGGGGTCGCAGTGGGTCGGGATGGGTCGTGAACTGCTGGACTCCTCGCCGGTGTTCGCGGAGCGGATCGCGGAGTGTGCGGCGGCGTTGGCGCCGTGGGTCGACTGGTCGCTGATCGAGGTGCTGCGTGGCGAGGCCCCGGCGGAGTTGCTGGAGCGGGTGGACGTCGTGCAGCCGGCGAGCTTCGCGGTGATGGTGGGCCTGGCGGCTGTGTGGCAGTCGGTGGGTGTGGTGCCGGATGCGGTGGTGGGTCACTCGCAGGGCGAGATCGCGGCGGCCTGCGTGGCCGGGGCGCTGTCCCTGGCGGACGCTGCGCGGGTGGTTGCGGTACGGAGTCAGGTGATTGCCCGTGGGCTGGCGGGTCGTGGCGGCATGGCCTCGGTCGCTTTGGCGGAGGATCAGCTGACCGAGCGGCTGGAGCGTTGGGGTGGCCGGGTCGAGATCGCGGCCGTGAACAGCCCGTCCTCGGTGGTGGTGGCCGGTGACGCCGAGGCGCTGGACGAACTGGTCGAGGCCTGGAGCGCCGAGGGTGTCCGGGTGCGCCGGATCGCGGTGGACTATGCCTCGCACACCCGCCATGTCGAGCTGGTGGAGCAGGAGTTGGGCGAGGCGCTGGCGGGGGTTGCCGCTGCGGCGCCGCAGGTGCCGTTCTTCTCCACCCTGCTCGGCGAGTGGGTCCGGGACGCCGGTGTGCTGGACGGCGGCTACTGGTACCGCAACCTGCGCGGCCGGGTCGGATTCGGCGCTGCCATAGCGGAGCTGGCGGCCCAGGGCTTCGGGGTGTTCGTGGAGTCCAGTGCCCACCCGGTGCTGGTGCAGCCGGTCAGCGAGGTCGCGGACGGAATCGACGGAACGTCGGTCGTCGTCTCCGGTTCACTGCGCCGCGAGGACGGTGGACTGCGCCGGCTGCTTGCCTCGATCGCCGAGCTGTTCGTGCGCGGCGTCCCGGTCGACTGGTCGGCCGTACTGCCGACCGCCGGCCATGTCGACCTGCCCACCTACGCCTTCGAGCGCCGGCACTACTGGCTCCAGGAGGCCGAGGGCACCGAGGACGGCAGCGCGGCCGCCGAGGGAGCGGACGCCGACTTCTGGACCGCGGTCGAGCAGGCCGACGCCGACTCGCTCGCCGGGCTCCTCGCGCCCGACTCGGCAGGCCTGCGGGAGGCGCTGCGCACGGTGGTGCCCGTCCTCGCGGACTGGCGCGGCAAGCAGCGGCAGCGCTCCAGCGCCGAACGGCTGCGCTACGGCGTGACCTGGCGGCCGCTGGAGCGCGAGGCGGCCGGAGTGCCCGCGGGCCGCTGGCTCGCCGTCCTCCCGGCCGGCGCCTCGGCCGAGGCCGCCGGCTCCCCGGCGGGCCAGCTGCTCGCGGCGCTCACCGCGCAGGGCCTGGACGTGGTGCCGCTGGAGTCGGCGCCCGCCGAGCCGACCCGCGCGGGACTGGCCGAACGGCTGGCCGAGGCCCGGTCCGAGCACGCCCCGACCGGGGTGCTATCGCTGCTGGCCGTCACCGAGCAGGCGGCCGACGCGGCCGCCGCCCCCGCACTCACCGCGCAGACCCTCGCCCTGGTCCAGGCCCTCGGCGACGCCGCGGTGGACGGACCCCTCTGGTGCCTGACCCGGGGCGCCGTCAACACCGGCGTCCAGGACAGCGTCACGGCGCCCGGCGCCGCCGCAGTCTGGGGCCTGGGCCGGGCGGCCGCGCTCGAACACCCGGACCGCTGGGGCGGCCTGGTCGACCTGCCGGCCGCGACCGCCGACGCCCGGACCGCCCAGTACCTGGTGGGCGTGCTGAACGGCGCCAACGACGACGACCAGCTCGCCGTCCGCCGCTCCGGCGTCTACAGCCGCCGGCTCACCCGCAAGCCCGCACCCGAACCGAGCACCAGCGGCTGGCAGCCCAGCGGCACCGTGCTGGTCACCGGCGGCGCGGAGGCGCTCGGCCGGCACGCCTCGCTCTGGCTGGCCCGGTCCGGCGCCCAGCACCTGATCGTCACCACCACCGCGCCCGCACCCGCCGACGCCGTGGACACCCTGCGTGCCACGCTCGCGGCCGACGGGCTGGCCACCACCGTCGACTGGTGCGCGGACGGCGACCGGGCCGAACTGGCCCGGCTGATCGACCGGGCCCCGGCGGACCAGCCGGTCACGGCCGTCGTGCACGCCGCCGACACCAGCTGGACCAGCAGCGTCGCCGACACCGGCCTCGCCGACCTCGCCGAGGTGTTCGCCGCGAAGGTGGAGACCGCCGCCTGGCTCGACGAGCGGTTCGCCGACCCGGACGGCCCGCTCGACGCGTTCGTCGTCTTCTCCTCCATCGCCGGTATCTGGGGCGGTGGCGGGCAGGGCGTTTCGGGTTCGGCCAACGCCGTGCTCGACGCCCTGGTGGAGCGCCGGCGCGGCCGTGGCCTGGCCGCCACCTCGATCGCCTGGGGTGCGCTGGACGAGGTCGGCACCGGCATGGACCAGGAGACCCTCACCCAGCTGCGCCGCCGCGGCGTGCTGCCGATGGCCGCGCAGCTCGCCACGGCCGCCCTCGAACAGGCCGTCGAGGCCCGGGAGAAGGCCGTCACGGTGGTGGACATGGACTGGGCGGCGTTCGTTCCGGCGTTCACCTCGGCGCGGGTCAGCCCGCTGCTCGCCGACCTGCCGGAGGCCGCGGCCGCGCTGCGTGCCGCCCAGCCCGACACCGAGGACACCGGCACCGCCGCCTCGCTGTCGGACTCGCTGCGGGACGTCCCGGAGGCCGAGCAGAACCGCATCCTGCTCCGGCTGGTGTGCGGGCAGGCGGCGACCGTCCTGGGCCACAGCAGCGGGGAGAGCATCGGGGCGCAGCAGGCCTTCCAGGAGGTCGGTTTCGACTCGCTCGCCGCCATCAACCTGCGCAACAGCCTGCACGTGGCCACCGGCCTGAGGCTGCCCGCCACGCTGATCTTCGACTACCCGACACCCGGCGCCCTGGTCGGCTACCTCCGCTCGGAGCTGCTGACCGAGCCGGCCGGCGAACTCCCGGACGGCCGGGAGGAGGACCTGCGGCGGGCACTCGCGCAGGTCCCGCTCGCCCGGTTCCGGGAGGCAGGGGTACTGGACACCCTGCTCGCGCTCGCCGCACCCGAGGACGGCCCCGACTCCGGGGCGGCCGCCGACCCGGCACAGCCGCAGGCCGGGGACGACCTCGACCTGATCGACGCGATGGACATCGCAGGCCTGGTGCAGCGCGCCCTCGGCACCACCGAGTGACCCACGCACCACCGACCGACCCGCACCACCGAGCGACCCGCACCACCGAGCGACCAGCACGACCAAGTGATCTACCTGACCACTAACGTTCGCGGACACACGGAGGACGGACCGAGATGACGGCGCAGGACGAGCAGATCGTCAACGCACTGCGTGCCTCGCTGAAGGAGAACGCGCGGCTGCAGCAGGAGAACCAGCGCCTCGCCGACGCCTCGGCCGAACCCATCGCGATCGTCTCGATGGCCTGCCGGTACGCGGGCGGCATCCGAACACCCGAGGATCTCTGGCGGGTGGTGACCGACGGCACCGACGTCTACACCACCTTCCCCGAGGACCGCGGCTGGGACCTGGAGGGCCTCTACCACCCGGACCCCGACAACCCCGGCACCACCTATGTCCGCGAGGGCGCCTTCCTGCACGACGCCGGTCAGTTCGACGCCGCCTTCTTCGGCATCTCGCCGCGCGAGGCGCTCGCTATGGACCCGCAGCAGCGCCAGCTCCTGGAGGTCTCCTGGGAGGCGCTGGAGCGGGCCGGCATCGACCCGCACTCGGTCCGCGGCACCGACATCGGCGTCTTCGCGGGCATCGTCCACCAGGACTACGCGCCCGACCTGGCCGGTCTCGAAGGCTTCCTCAGCCTGGAGCGGGCGCTCGGCACCGCGGGTGGCGTCGCCTCCGGCCGGGTCGCCTACACCCTCGGCCTGGAGGGCCCCGCCGTCACCGTCGACACCATGTGTTCCTCCTCGCTGGTCGCCATCCACCTGGCCGCCCAGGCGCTGCGGCGCGGCGAGTGCTCGATGGCGCTGGCCGGCGGCGCGACCGTGATGTCCACGCCCGGCGGATTCGTCGGCTTCGCCCGGCAGCGCGGCCTCGCCTTCGACGGCCGCTGCAAGTCGTACGCCGCCGCGGCCGACGGGTCCAGCTGGGCCGAGGGCGCCGGCGTGATCCTGCTGGAGCGGCTCTCCGAGGCCCGCCGCAACGGCCACCAGGTGCTCGCGGTGATCCGCGGCTCCGCGCTCAACCAGGACGGCGCCTCCAACGGTCTGACCGCCCCCAACGGCCCCGCCCAGCAGCGGGTGATCCGCAAGGCGCTGGCCGGCGCCGACCTGGCCGCCACCGACATCGACATGGTCGAGGGCCACGGCACCGGCACGGTGCTCGGCGACCCGATCGAGGTGCAGGCGCTGCTCGCCACCTACGGCCAGGACCGCCCCGCGGACCGGCCGCTGCGGCTGGGCTCGGTCAAGTCGGTGATCGGCCACACCCAGGCCGCCTCCGGCGTGGCCGGCGTGATCAACATGGTGCAGGCGCTGCGCAACGGCGTCATGCCGGCCACCCGGCACGTCGACACGCCCACCCCGCAGGTCGACTGGTCGGCCGGCGCGGTGCAGCTGCTGACGCAGGCTCGGCAGTGGGCGACGGAGCAGGACCGGCCGCGCCGGGCCGGCGTCTCCTCGTTCGGCGCCAGCGGCACCAACGCGCACGTGATCCTGGAGCAGGCGCCGCAGACCGAGCCAGCCGAGCTGGCCGAGGCGGCCGGCGGCGTGGTGCCGCTGGTGCTCTCCGCGGCCTCCGCCGCCTCGCTCACCGGCCAGGCCGAGCGGCTGGCCGCCTTCCTCGAAGCGGCCACCGGCGAGGCGCCGACGCTCACCGAGGTGTCCGGCGCGCTGACCGCCGGGCGGGCGGTGCTCGGCGAGCGCGCGGTGGTGATCGCCGGCTCGACCGAGGAGGCGCTGGCCGGGCTGGGCGCCGTGGCGCTCGGCCAGTCCGCGCCCTCGGTCGCCGTGGCCAGCGCGGCGGCCGCCGCCGGCGGCGGCAAGGTGGTACTGGTCTTCCCCGGCCAGGGCTCGCAGTGGATCGGCATGGGCCGTGAACTCCTGGACTCCTCACCGGTGTTCGCCGACCGGATCGCCGAGTGCGCGGCCGCCCTGGAACGCTGGACCGACTGGTCGCTGACCGAGGTGCTGCGCGGTGAGGCCCCGGCCGAGCTGCTGGAGCGGGTGGACGTCGTGCAGCCCGCCAGCTTCGCCGTGATGGTCGCGCTGGCGGCCGTCTGGCAGTCGGTCGGCGTGCAGCCGGACGCCGTCATCGGCCACTCGCAGGGCGAGATCGCCGCCGCCTGCGTCTCCGGCGCGCTCACCCTGGAGAGCGCCGCCCGGATCGTCGCCGTCCGCAGCCAGGTGATCGCCGCCCAGCTCGCCGGGCGCGGTGGCATGGCCTCGGTGGCCCTGCCCGAGGACGAGGTGGTCGCGCGGCTGGAGCGCTGGTCGGACCGGGTGGAGGTCGCGGCCGTCAACGGCCCGGCGTCCGTGGTCGTCGCCGGTGACGCCGAGGCGCTCGACGAGGCGCTCGACACGCTGGAGGACCAGGGCGTCCGGGTCCGCCGGATCGCCGTGGACTACGCCTCGCACTCGCGCCACGTGGAAGCCGTTCAGGAGACCCTGGGCGAGGCCTTCGCCGACATCCGCAGCCAGGCCCCCGCCGTGCCGTTCCGGTCCACCGTGACCGGCGAGTGGATCCGCGAGGCCGGCGCCTTGGACGGCGGCTACTGGTACCGCAACCTGCGCCGGCAGGTTCGCTTCGGCCCCGCCGTCGCCGAGCTGCTGGCCGACGGCCACACCGTCTTCGTGGAGGCCAGCGCCCACCCCGTGCTGGTCCAGCCGATCAGCGAGATCGTGGACCGCGCCGAGGCCGACGCCGTGGTGACCGGCTCGCTGCGCCGCGACGAGGGCGGCCCGCGCCGGCTGCTGCAGTCGATGGCCCAGCTGTTCGTCCGGGGCGTCGGGATCGACTGGACCGGCATGCTGCCGAACGGCGCCGCCGGCGCCCGGGTGGACCTGCCGACCTACGCCTTCGACCACCAGCACTACTGGATCCAGCTGACCGGCGGCGCGAACGACGCCGCCTCGCTGGGCCTGACCGGCACCGACCACCCGCTGCTCGGCGCCGTCGTCCCGCTGCCGCACTCCGACGGCCTGGTCTTCACCTCCCGGCTGTCGCTGCGCACCCACCCCTGGCTGGCCGACCACGCCATGCAGGGCGTGGTGATCGTCCCCGGCACCGCCTACGTCGACCTGGCCGTCCGGGCCGGCGACGAATTCGGCTGTGGTGTGCTGGAGGAACTGGTCATCGAGGCCCCGCTGATCCTGCCCGAGCAGGGCGGCGTCCGGGTCCAGGTCGCCGTCGGCGGCGCCGCGCAGAACGGCTCGCGCACCGTCGACGTCTACTCGCTGCGCGAGGACGCCGCCGACGCCGCCGGGCAGGGGGAGTGGACCCGGCACGCCACCGGTCTGCTCTCCGCCGCCCGGACCGCCGCAGCCGCGCCCGCCATCGACTTCGCCGTCTGGCCCCCGGCCGGCGCCACCCCCGTCGCCATCGAGGACTTCTACACCGACCTGGTCGCCCGCGGGTACTCCTACGGGCCGGCCTTCCAGGGCCTGCGCGCCGTCTGGCGGCGCGGCACCGAGCTGTTCGCCGAGGCCGTGCTGCCGCCGGAGCAGCGGGACACCGCCGACCGGTACGGCATCCACCCGGCGCTGCTCGACGCCGCCCTGCACACCAATGCCTTCGCCAATCCGGACGACGAGCGCAACGTGCTGCCGTTCGCCTGGAACGGCCTGGTGCTGCACGCTCAGGGCGCCTCCGCGCTGCGGGTGCGGGTGGCCCCGACCGGCCCGGACGCGCTCTCCTTCCAGGCGGCCGACGAGACCGGCGACCTGGTGCTGACCATGGACTCGCTGGTGTCGCTGCCGGTCACCGCCGAGCAGCTCGGTGCCGGCCCGGCCGGCCAGGAGGGTCGCGACTCGCTGTTCCGGGTCGAGTGGACCCGGCTGCCCGCCCCCGAGGGCGCCGCTGCCCCGGCCTCCTGGGCGCCCGTCGCCGGCGCCGCCGAGGTGGCCGCGCTCGCCGCCCGGGAGACCCTGCCGCCGGTCGCCGTGCTCACCGCGACCAGTGGCGAGGACGAGGAACCGCTCGCGTTGACCGCCCGGGTGCTGGCCGCGGTCCAGGCCTGGCTGACCGCACCGGGCGTGGACGCCATCCCGCTGGTCGTCGCCACCCGCGGCGCCGTCCCCGCGGGCGGCGACGCGGACGTGACCGACCCGGCCGGCGCCGCCGTCTGGGGCCTGCTCCGGGCCGCCCAGGCCGAGAACCCCGACCGGATCGTGCTGCTCGACCTCGACCCCGCCGGCTCCGCCGGGGCCGGCCCGGTGCTCGGCCCGGTGCTCGCCGCGGGGGAACCGTTGGTCGCCGTCCGCGGCACCACGCTGTCCGCCCCGCGCCTGGTGCGCGTCGCCACCGAGACCGAGGCCGGGGCCGGGTCCGCCGAGGAGGCATTCGCCCCGGAGGGCACCGTGCTGATCACCGGCGGCACCGGCTCGCTGGGCGTGATGGTCGCCCGGCACCTGGTGGTCGAGCACGGCGTGCGACACCTGCTGGTGGCGGGCCGGCGCGGCCCGGCGGCCGAGGGTGCTGCCGAACTGACCGCCGAGCTCGCCGAGTTGGGAGCCTCGGTGCAGGTGGTGGCGGCCGACGTGGCCGACCGGGAGGCGGTCGCGGCACTGCTCGCGGCCGTACCGGCCGAGCACCCGCTCACCGGGGTGCTCCACCTCGCGGGCGTGCTCGACGACGGTGTGCTCGGCGCGCTGACCCCGGAGCGCCTCGCCCAGGTCTTCCGACCGAAGGTCGAAGGTGTCCGCCACCTGGACCAGCTGACCCGCGAACTGGCACCCGCCCTGCGGACGTTCACCGTCTTCTCGTCCGCCGCCGCGCTGCTCGGCTCGGCCGGCCAGGGCAGCTACGCGGCCGCCAACTCCTACCTCGACGCGCTGATGGCGCACCGGCGGGCCGCCGGGCTGCCCGGCGTCTCGCTGGCCTGGGGCCTGTGGCAGCAGAGCACCGGCCTGACCGCCCACCTCAGCGAGGTGGACCAGGCCCGGATGAGCCGCGGCGGCGTGCTGGCGCTCACCCCCGCCGAGGCCCTCGGCTTCCTGGACGCCGGCCTGCAGGGCCGGCACGCCCTGCTGGTGCCGATCAAGCTCGACCTGCGCGCCGTCCGCGCGGAGGCCACCTCCGGGGGCTCCGTGCCGCACATGCTGCGCGGCCTGGTCCGTACCGGACGCCGACTCGCCCGGGCCGGTGCGGGCGACGCCGGCGGCCTGGTCCGCCGGCTCGCCGGGCTGCCCGAGGCCGAGCAGGAGCGCGTGCTGCTCGGCATCGTGCAGGCCGAGGCGACCGCCGTGCTCGGCTTCAACGCCGCCGAACTCGCCCAGGGCATCCGCGGGTTCAGCGAGATCGGGTTCGACTCGCTGACCGCCGTCGAGTTGCGCAACCGGCTCGGCGCCGTCACCGGCGTCAAGCTCCCCGCCACCCTGATCTTCGACTACCCCACGCCGGTGGCGCTCGCCCGCTACCTGCGCGAGGAGCTCGGCGAGAGCTCGGCCGGCGCGGCCGCCACCAGCACCGTGGTCGCCGCCGATCCGGACGAGCCGATCGCCATCGTCGGCATGGCCTGCCGGCTGCCCGGCGGCGTCGCCGACCCCGACGGCCTGTGGAGCCTGGTGGTCGAGGGCCGCGACGGCATGTCGCCGCTGCCGGACGACCGCGGCTGGGACCTCGAAGGCCTCTTCGACACCGACCCGGACAAGGCCGGCACGGCCTACGTCCACAAGGGCGGATTCCTGCAGGGCGCGGGCGAGTTCGACGCCGGCTTCTTCGGCATCTCGCCGCGCGAGGCGCTCGCCATGGACCCGCAGCAGCGGCTGCTCCTGGAAACCTCCTGGGAGGCCCTGGAGCGCGCGGGCATCGACCCCGACAAGGCGCGCGGCGGCAACATCGGCGTCTTCTCCGGCATGTCCATCCACGACTACGTCGAGTCCCTCAGCGACATGCCCGACGAGCTCGAAGGCTTCGTCACCACGGCCACCGCGGGCAGCGTCGCCTCCGGCCGGGTCTCCTACGTGTTCGGCTTCGAGGGCCCGGCGGTGACCGTCGACACCGCCTGCTCCTCCTCGCTGGTCGCCATGCACCTCGCCACCCAGGCGCTGCGCCAGGGCGAGTGCTCGCTGGCGCTGGCCGGCGGTGTCGCCGTCATGGGCTCCCCGATCGGCCTGCGCGGCATGTCCCGCCAGCGCGGCCTGGCCGCCGACGGCCGGGTCAAGGCCTTCTCCGCCGGAGCCGACGGCACCGTGCTCTCCGAGGGCGTCGGCATCGTCGTGCTGGAGCGCCTTTCCGAGGCACGGCGCAACGGCCACCAGGTGCTCGCGGTGGTCCGCGGCTCCGCGGTCAACCAGGACGGCGCCTCCAACGGGCTGACCGCGCCCAACGGCCCGGCGCAGCAGCGGGTGATCCGCAAGGCGCTCGCCAACGCCGGCCTGGCCACCGCCGACATCGACGTGGTCGAGGCGCACGGCACCGGCACCGAACTCGGCGACCCGATCGAGGCCCAGGCACTGCTGGCCACCTACGGCCGGGACCGTGACCCCGAGCACCCGCTCTGGCTCGGCTCGATCAAGTCCAACTTCGGCCACGCCCAGGCCGCGGCCGGCGTCGCCGCCGTGATCAAGATGGTGCAGGCGCTGCGCCACGGCGTCATGCCGCCCACTCTCAACGTGACCGAGCCGACCCCGCAGGTGGACTGGACCGCCGGCGCGGTCGAGCTGCTGACCGAGGCCCGGGACTGGCCGGAGGAGGGGCGCCCGCGTCGGGCCGGCATCTCCTCGTTCGGCATCAGCGGCACCAACGCGCACCTGATCCTGGAGCAGGCACCGGAGACCGAGCCGGTCGAGCAGCCCGCGGTGGACGGCGACGGCGGCGTGCTGCCGCTGGTGGTGTCGGCGAAGAGCGCGGCCTCGCTGGCCGGCCAGGCGGAGCGGCTCGCCGCGTTCCTGTCGGCCGCCGACGCGGCTCCGCTGAGCGCCGTGGCGGGCGCCCTGGTGACCGGGCGTGCGGTGCTGGGCGACCGCGCCGTGGTGCTGGCCGGCTCCCGCGACGAGGCGCTGGCCGCACTGGCCGCCGTGGCCTGGGGCGAGAGCAGCCCCGCCGCGGTGACGGGCGGCGAGTCGGGCGCGGGCGCGGTGGGCAAGGTGGCGTTCGTCTTCCCCGGCCAGGGTTCGCAGTGGGCCGGTATGGGGCGTGAACTGCTGGACTCCTCACCGGTGTTCGCGGAGCGGATCGCGGAGTGTGCGGCGGCGTTGGCGCCGTGGATCGACTGGTCGCTGATCGAGGTGCTGCGCGGCGAGGCCCCGGCCGAGCTGCTGGAGCGGGTCGATGTGCTGCAGCCGGCGAGTTTCGCCGTGATGGTGGGCCTGGCGGCGGTGTGGGCGTCGGTGGGTGTGCTGCCGGATGCGGTGGTGGGCCACTCGCAGGGCGAGATCGCTGCGGCGTACGTGGCCGGGGCGCTCTCCCTGGAGGACGCCGCGCGGGTGGTGGCGGTACGGAGTCAGGTGATCGCCCGCGGGCTGGCGGGGCGCGGTGGGATGGCGTCCGTCGGCCTGCCTGAGGACCGGCTGGCCGAGCGTCTGGAACGTTGGGGCGGCAAGGTCGAGATCGCGGCCGTGAACAGCCCCTCCTCCGTGGTGGTGGCCGGTGACGCCGAGGCACTCGACGAGCTCGCCGAGGTCTTCGGCGCCGAGGGCGTCCGGGTGCGCCGGATCGCCGTGGACTACGCCTCGCACACCCGCCACGTGGCGGCGGTGGAAGGCGAGTTGACCGAGGTGCTCGCCGGTGTGTCCGCGGCGGCCCCGCTGGTGCCGTTCTTCTCCACGCTGCTGGGGGAGTGGGTCCGGGACGCCGGTGTGCTGGACGGCGGCTACTGGTACCGCAACCTGCGCAACCGGGTCGGATTCGGCGCTGCGATAGCGGAGCTGGCGGCCCAGGGCTTCGGGGTGTTCGTGGAGTCCAGCGCCCACCCGGTGCTGGTGCAGCCGGTCAGCGAGGTGGCGGACGGGATCGACGGTTCGTCGGTCATCGTCTCGGGCTCGATCCGCCGCGAGGACGGCGGCCTGCGCCGCCTGCTGACTTCGATGGCCGAGCTGTTCGTGCGCGGTGTCGAGGTGGACTGGACGGGCGTGCTGCCGGCCAACTCGGCCGCGGCGGGCGTGAACCTGCCCACCTACGCCTTCGACCACCGCCACTACTGGCTGCGGACCGCCCCCGCGACCGACGCCGCCGCGCTGGGCCTGACCGGCACCGACCACCCGCTGCTCGGCGCCGTGGTCCCGCTGCCGCACTCCGACGGCCTGGTCTTCACCTCCCGGCTCTCCCTGCGCACCCACCCCTGGCTGGCCGACCACGTGGTCGGCGGCGTCGCCCTGCTGCCCGGCAGCGGCCTGGTCGAACTGGCCGTCCGGGCCGGTGACGAGGTCGGCTGCGGCACCCTCGAAGAGCTGGTGATCGAGGCCCCGCTCGTCTTGCCCGAGCAGGTCGGCGTCCGGGTCCAGATCACCGTCGGCGGCACCGACGAGGACGGCACCCGCACGGTCGAGGTCTACTCGATCCGCGAGGGCGCCGACGAGGAGGCGGGCGCCGACGCCTGGACCCGGCATGCCACCGGCCGGCTCTCCGCCGCCCGCGCCGACCGCCCCGCGCCCGACACCGACCTGGTCGTCTGGCCGCCCACCGGCGCCCGCAGCGCCGGCGCCGACGAGCTCTACGACGACCTGCTCGGGCTCGGCCACGCCTACGGCCCCGCCTTCCAGGGCGTCCGGGCACTGTGGCGGCGAGGCGAGCAGGTCTTCGCCGAGGTCGCCCTCCCGGACGGGCCGCGGGCCGACGCCAACCGCTTCGGCTTGCACCCGGCGCTGCTGGACGCCGCGCTGCAGTCGGCCCTGCGCCACGCGGCCACCGCGGCCGGCACCCCCGCCGGGGACGCGCAGCGGCTCTGGCAGCCCGCCGAATGGGCCGGTCTGACCCTGCACGCGGCCGGCGCCGCGACGCTGCGGGTCAAGCTCGCCCCCGCCGGGCCCGACCGGCTCACGCTGACCGCCGCCGACGAGACCGGCGAACCCGTCCTCACCCTGGACGCGCTCTCCTTCCTGCCGGTCTCCGCCGAGCAACTCTCCGCCTCGGCCGCCGCCGGCGGCGGCCAGGACTCGCTCTTCCGGGTGGAGTGGGCCGAACTGCCCGCACCCGCCGCGGGATCCGAGACCCTGCTGCCGTGCGTGCCGCTCTTCCACGCCGACGAGGTGGAGATCCTCGCCGCCAACGTCAGCACCCCCGTCATCGCCGTGACCGAGGCCGCCGGCGGCGACGCCCTGGCCCTGACCGACCGGACCCTGGCCATGGTCCAGGCCTGGCTCGCCGCACCCGGCCTGGCCGCCTCCCGGCTGGTCGTCCTCACCCGGGGCGCGGTGCCCGCCGGCGGCGACGCCGACGTCACCGACCCGGCCGGCGCCGCCGTCTGGGGCCTGATCCGCGCTGCGCAGGCCGAGGACCCGGACCGCATCGTGCTGCTGGACATCGCCGCCGACGCCGACCTCGACGTCACCGGCATCGAGCTGGAACCCCTGCTCGCCGCCGTGCTGGCCACCGGTGAGCCGCAGGTCGCGGTGCGCGGCTCGGTGCTCTCCGCACCCCGGCTGGTCCGCGACAGCACCAGCGCCGCGCCGGACGCCGGCACCGTCTTCGACCCCGAGGGCACCGTGCTGGTCACCGGCGGCACCGGCTCGCTGGGCGCCCAGCTGGCCCGGCACCTGGTCGCCGGACACGGCGTGCGGCACCTGCTGCTGGTCAGCCGGAGCGGCCCGGCAGCCGACGGCGCCGCCGAACTGGCTGCCGAACTCACCGAGTCCGGCGCGTCCGTACAGGTGGTGGCGGCAGACGTCACCGACCGGGACGCCGTCGAGGCGCTGCTCGCGGCGGTTCCGGCCGAGCACCCGCTGACCGGTGTGGTGCACACCGCCGGCGTGCTGGACGACGGCGTGATCCCCGCGCTCACCACGGACCGGCTGGCCTACGTGTTCGGCCCGAAGGTCGCCGCCGCCGGCCACCTGGACGAGCTCACCCGCGGCCTCGACCTGTCGGTGTTCGCCGTCTTCTCCTCGGGCGCCGGCCTCTTCGGCTCCGCCGGCCAGGGCAACTACGCGGCCGCCAACGCCTTCCTGGACGGCCTGATGGCCCGCCGCCGGGCAGCCGGCCTCCCCGGCGTGTCCATGGCCTGGGGCCTGTGGGAGCAGACCACCGGCCTGACCGCCCACCTCAGCGAGCGCGACCAGGCCCGGATGAGCCGCGGCGGCGTCCAGGCCCTCACCCCCGCCGAGGGCTTCGCGCTCTTCGACACCGCCCTGACTGCCGGTCAGGCGCTGGTCGTGCCGATCAAGCTCGACCTGCGCGCCGCCCGCGCCGACGCGGCCGCCGGCGGCACCGTGCAGCCGCTGATGCGCGGCCTGGTCCGCAGCGGCCGGCAGAGCGCCCGTGCGGCCGCCACCCAGCGCGGCACCGGCGGCCTCGCCGACCGGCTCGCCGGGCTGACCCCGCAGGAGCAGGAGGCATTGCTCCTCGACGTGGTCCGCGGCCAGGTGGCCACCGTGCTCGGCCACGCCGGCGCCGAGGACGTGCGGCCCGAGAAGGCCTTCCGCGACTCCGGCTTCGACTCGCTCACCTCGGTCGAGCTGCGCAACCGGATCCGCGAGGCCAGCGGACTCAACCTGCCCACCACCGTGGTCTTCGACTACCCGACCCCGCTCGCCCTGGCCCGCCACCTGCAGGAGCGCTTCGGCCACGTGCCCGCCGCCACCGGCGGACCGGCCGCCCCGGCCCTGGCCCCGGCCGACCCCGGCGAGCCGATCGCGATCGTCGGCATGGCCTGTCGCCTGCCGGGCGGGGTGGCGAGCCCGGAGGACCTGTGGCGGCTGGTCGCCGAGGGCCGCGACGCGATGTCCGGCTTCCCGACCGACCGCGGCTGGGAGCTGGACGGCCTCTTCGACTCCGACCCCGGCCGGGTCGGCACCTCCTACGTCAACCAGGGTGGATTCCTGTACGACGCGGGCCTGTTCGACGCCGGGTTCTTCGGGATCTCGCCGCGCGAGGCGCTGGCGATGGACCCGCAGCAGCGGCTGCTGCTGGAGACCTCCTGGGAGGCGCTGGAGCGGTCCGGCATCGACCCCGGCACGCTGAAGGGCACCGATGTCGGCGTCTTCTCCGGCGTGATGACCCAGGGCTACGGCTTCGGTGGCGAAGTACCGGCCGAGCTCGGCGGCTTCACCGCCACCGGTTCCGCGGGCAGCGTGGCCTCCGGCCGGGTCTCCTACGTGTTCGGCTTCGAGGGCCCCGCGGTGACCGTGGACACCGCCTGCTCCTCCTCGCTGGTCGCCATCCACCTGGCCGCCCAGGCGCTGCGCCAGGGTGAGTGCTCGATGGCCCTCGCGGGTGGCGCCACTGTGCTGGCGAACCCCTACACCTTCGTCGAGTTCTCCCGCCAGCAGGCGCTCTCGCCCGACGGACGCTGCAAGGCCTTCTCCGCGACCGCGGACGGCACCGGCTGGGCCGAGGGCGCGGGTGTGGTCGTACTGGAGCGGCTCTCCGAGGCGCAGCGCCGAGGCCACCGAGTGCTCGCCGTGATCCGCGGCTCGGCCGTCAACCAGGACGGTGCGTCGAACGGCCTGACCGCGCCCAACGGCCCCTCGCAGCAGCGGGTGATCCGCAAGGCGCTGGCCGGCGCCGGCCTGACCACCTCCGACGTGGACGCCGTGGAGGCGCACGGCACCGGCACGGTCCTGGGTGACCCGATCGAGGCGCAGGCGCTGCTGGCGACCTACGGTCAGGACCGGCCCGCCGACCAGCCGCTGTGGCTCGGCTCGGTCAAGTCGAACATCGGGCACGCGCAGGCCGCCGCCGGCGTCGCCGGTCTCATCAAGATCGTCGAGGCGCTGCGGCACGGCGTCCTGCCGCCCACCCTGCACGTCACCGAACCGTCCACCGAGGTCGACTGGACGGCCGGGTCGGTCGAACTGCTGACGCAGGCACAGGTCTGGCCGGAGACCGGCCGGCCGCGCCGGGCGGGCGTCTCCGCCTTCGGTGTGAGCGGGACGAACGCGCACGTCATCCTGGAGCAGGCGCCGGAGGTCGAGGCGGTGGAGGCTCCCGAGGCGGACGGCCTGGTGCCGCTGGTGGTGTCGGCGAGGAGCGCGGCCTCGCTGACGGGTCAGGCGGAGCGGCTGGCTTCGTTCCTGGCGGCGGGTGAGGTGGCCCTGCCTCAGGTGGCGGGTGCGCTGCTGTCCGGGCGTGCGGTGTTGGGTGAGCGTGCGGTGGTGGTGGCGGGGTCGCGGGAGGAGGCGATTTCGGGGCTGCGTGCGCTGGCGGATGGTCCGTTGGGTTCGGCGGGTGCGGTGCGGACGGTGGTGGTCTTCCCGGGGCAGGGTTCGCAGCGGGTGGGTATGGGGCGGGAGTTGTACGAGCGGTTCCCGGTGTTCGCGGAGGCGTTCGATGCTGCGTGTGCGGCGCTGGATGCCCGGCTCGCTGGGTGGGTGGAGTTCCCGGTGGCTGAGGTGGTGCTGGAGCGCTCGGGTGATCTGAGTCAGACGGTGTTCACGCAGGCCGGGTTGTTCGCGGTGGAGACGGCGCTCTACCGGTTGGTGGAGTCGTGGGGCGTGCGGCCGGACGCGGTGATGGGTCACTCGATCGGTGAGATCGTGGCGGTCCATGTCGCGGGCGTGCTGTCGTTGGAGGATGCGGCGGCGGTGGTGGCGGCTCGTGGCCGGTTGATGCAGGCGCTGCCGTCCGGTGGTGCGATGGTGGCGGTGGCGGCGTCCGAGGCCGAGGTCGTGCCGTTGCTGGGTGAGGGTGTGGATCTGGCGGCGGTGAACGGGCCGCAGGCGGTGGTGCTGTCGGGTGTGGAGGATGCGGTGCTGGCGGCGGCGGCGACGCTGGCGGAGCAGGGCCGCAGGACCCGTCGTCTGACGGTGTCCCATGCGTTCCATTCGGCGTTGATGGAGCCGATGCTGGAGGAGTTCGCCGCTGTTCTGGCGGGTGTGAGCTGGTCGGAGCCGCGTTTCCCGGTCGTCTCGAACGTGACCGGAAGGATCGCGGAGGCCGGTGAGCTGACCGACCCGAGCTACTGGGTGGAGCACGTGCGCCGCCCGGTCCGCTTCGCCGACGGCGTCGCCGCGGCGGCCGGTACGGGTGAGGTCGTCTTCGTCGAACTCGGCCCGGGTGCCGCGCTCTCCGGCGTGGTCGCCGACTCGGCGGGCGAGCGCGCGACCTGTGTGGCGGCGCTGCGTGACAACCACGGTGAGGCGCAGGCTCTGCTGACCGCGCTCGCCGAGGTGTTCGTGCGCGGCGGCAGCGTGGACTGGTCCCAGCTCGTGCCGACCACCGGCCACGTCGATCTGCCGACCTACGCCTTCGACCACCGCCACTACTGGCTCCAGCTGGCCCCGACCATCGACGCCGCCTCGCTCGGCCAGGCCACCGCGGACCACCCGCTGCTGGGCGCCGTGGTGGAGGTGCCGGAGACCGGCGGTGTGCTGTGCACCTCCCGGCTGTCGCTGCGCACCCACGCCTGGCTGGCCGACCACGCGGTCGGCGGCGTCGTCCTGCTGCCCGGCACCGGCCTGGTGGAGCTGGCCGTCCGCGCCGGTGACGTGGTGTCCGCCGGGGTGCTGGACGAGCTGGTGATCGAGGCCCCGCTGATCGTCCCCGACCAGGGCGGCGTCCGGATCCAGGTCGCCGTCGGTGGCCCGGACGAGCACGGCACCCGCAGCGTCGCCGTCTACTCGGCGCGCGAGGACGCCAGTGGCGAGATCGGTCCGGACGCCTGGAACCGGCACGCCACGGGCACCCTCGGTGCCGCTCCGGCGGAGAACGCGGCGGGCGCGACCGGCTTCGACGTGAGCGTCTGGCCGCCGGCCGGCGCCGAGCGGGTGCCGCTCGACGTCGCCGGGTTCTACCAGGAGCTGCTCGGCCATGGCTACGCCTACGGCCCGGCGTTCCAGGGCCTGCGCGCGGTCTGGCGGCGCGGCGAGGAGCTGTTCGCCGAGGTCGCCCTGCCGGAGGAGCAGCGAGACAGTGCCGCCCGCTTCGGCCTCCACCCCGCCCTGCTCGACGCCGCCCTGCACACCGAAGCGTTTGCTCAGCCGGACGAGGGCCACAACGTGCTCCCGTTCGCCTGGAACCAGCTGGTGCTGCACGCCGGGGGCGCCGCCGCGCTGCGGGTGCGGATCGCTCCCGAGGGCCCGGACGCGCGCTCGGTGATCGCCGTGGACGAGACCGGTGGCCCGGTCCTCTCGGTGAACTCGGTGACCTTCCGCCCGGTGGACGTCGCGCAGTTGGACGCCGCGGCCGCGCTCGCGGCCGAGGACGACCGCGACTCGCTGTTCCGGGTCGAGTGGACCGAACTGCCGTCCGCGCCCCGCACCGCGGCCGAGCCGGAGCCCGCCTGGGCGCCGGTCTCCTCCGCGGCCGACGTCGCCGCGCTGGCCGCCGAGGCACCGGCCGTCGCCGTCCTGCGGGCCGACGGCGGCGCGAACCGCGGCGTGGACGAGGTACTCGCACTGACGGCCAGTGCGCTGTCGGTGGTTCAGGCCTGGCTGACCGACGAGGCGTTCGAGGAGTCCACCTTGGTGGTGGTCACCCGTGGTGCGGTCGCGGCGAGTGGTGACGGTGACGTGACCGATCCGGCTGCCGCTGCGGTGTGGGGTCTGGTGCGGACCGCGATGGCGGAGAATCCGGACCGGATCGTGCTGCTCGACACCGAATCGGAGGCTGTGGAGCAGGAGTTGGCTGCCGTGCTGGCCTCCGGCGAGGCGCAGGTGGCAGTCCGGGACGGGGCGCTGCTGGTGCCCCGCCTGGTGCGGGTCGCGGCGGGGCCGGAGGGCGGCGAACTGGCCGCCGGTGGCACGGTGCTGGTGACCGGTGGTACCGGTTCGCTGGGTGCGCTGGTCGCCCGGCACCTGGTGGTCGAGCACGGCGTGCGGCACCTGCTGCTGGCCAGCCGGCGCGGCCCGGCGGCCGAGGGAGCCGCTGAACTGCTCGCCGAGCTCGCAGAGTTGGGTGCCAACGCGCAGGTGATCGCGGCCGACGTAGCCGACCGGGAGGACGTCGCGGCGCTGCTCGCGGCGGTCCCGGCGGAGCACCCGCTGACCGGTGTGGTGCACACGGCCGGTGTGCTGGACGACGGTGTGATCGGGGCGCTGACCCCGGAGCGTCTGGCGTACGTCTTCGCCCCGAAGGTCGCCGCCGTCGGCCACCTGGACGACCTGACCCGCGGTCTCGACCTGGCGGTGTTCGCGGTCTTCTCCTCCGCCTCCGGTCTCTTCGGCTCGGCGGGCCAGGGCAACTACGCGGCGGCCAACGCCTACCTGGACGCGCTGGCCCACCAGCGCCGGGCGGCCGGCCTGCCCGCCACCTCGCTGGCCTGGGGCCTCTGGGAGCAGGTCAACGGCATGACCGCCCACCTGGGCGCAGCCGACCAGGCCCGAATGAGCCGCGGCGGTGTCCTGCCGATCGCCCCCGCCGAGGGCATGCGGCTGCTCGACACGGCACTGCGGAGCGGCGCGGCCCTCGCGGTGCCGGTCAAGCTGGACCTTCGGGCACTGCGCACCGACGCGGCCGCCGGCCGCCCGACCCAGCCGCTGCTGCGCGGCCTGGTCAACGCCGGCCGGCAGACCGCCCGCACGGCCGCGCCTGAGAGCGGCGGGCTGGCCCGCCAGCTGGTCGGCCTGGACCCGGAGCGGCAGGAGGCGCTGCTGCTCGACCTGGTCCGCGGCCACGTGGCGAGCGTCCTCGGCCACGCGGGCGTGGAGAGCGTCGGCGTCGAGACGGCCTTCCGGGACGCGGGCTTCGACTCGCTCACCTCGGTCGAGCTGCGCAACCGGCTCCGCGCGGCCACCGGCCTGAAGCTGGCGGCGACGGTGGTCTTCGACTACCCGACCCCGCTGGCGCTGGCCCGCTACCTGCACGCCGAACTCGGTACCACCGACGACGCCCTGTCCCTGGTGAACACGAAGATCGAGGACATCGAGTCGTTGCTGGCCGAATCGCTGCTGGCCGGACTGCTGTCCGACGAGTCCAAGAAGTCCGGCGTCATGCTCCGCCTTCAGGCACTGGTCGCCAAGATCAGTGGAGCCGCCGAGCAGACGGAGAGCTCGACAGTGGCGCAGCAATTGGAATCCGCCTCCGCCGATGAGGTCCTCGACTTCATCAACGACGAGCTCGGAATCTCCTGACCTGCCCCTCCTGCCTCGCCTGCACCGCCTCCACTGACTGCCACTGCCGAACCCCGGTGAGGAACCTGAAGATGGCCACGGACGACAAGATCCTCAAGTACCTCAAGCGCGTCACCGCCGAGCTCCACGACCTGCGCCAGCAGGTCGCGCGCACCGCGGACGAGCCGATCGCGATCGTCGGCATGGCGTGTCGTCTGCCGGGCGGGGTGGCGAGCCCGGAGGACCTGTGGTGGATGGTCAGCGAAGGCCGGGACGGCGTCTCCGGCTTCCCCACCGACCGGGGCTGGGAGCTGGACGGCCTGTTCGACGCCGACCCGGACAAGGCCGGCACCTCGTACGTCGACCAGGGCGGATTCCTGCACGGTGCAGGCGAGTTCGACGCCGGATTCTTCGGGATCTCGCCGCGCGAGGCGCTCGCCATGGACCCGCAGCAGCGGCTGCTGCTGGAGACCTCCTGGGAGGCGCTGGAGCGGGCCGGGATCGACCCCGGCTCGCTCAAGGGCAAGGACGTCGGTGTCTTCAACGGCATCATGGGCGTGGACTACTTCTTCGGCGGCAACGTGCCGCCGGAGCTTGAGGGCTTCGCCGGAACGGGCGCGGCCGGCAGCGTGGCGTCCGGCCGGGTCTCCTACGTGTTCGGCTTCGAGGGCCCCGCGGTCACGGTCGACACCGCGTGCTCCTCCTCCCTGGTGGCCATTCACCTGGCCTCCCAGGCGCTGCGCCGCGGCGAGTGCTCGATGGCGCTGGCCGGCGGCTCGACCGTGATGGCCACCCCGCACACCTTCGTCGAGTTCTCGCGCCAGCGGGGGCTCGCCTCGGACGGCCGGTGCAAGTCGTACGCGGACGCCGCCGACGGCACGGGGTGGGCCGAGGGCGCGGGCGTGGTGGTGCTGGAGCGGCTCTCGGAGGCCCAGCGCAACGGGCACCGGGTGCTCGCGGTGGTGCGGGGCTCGGCCGTCAACCAGGACGGTGCGTCGAACGGCCTCACCGCGCCGAACGGACTCGCGCAGCAGCGGGTGATCCGCAAGGCCCTGGCGGCCGCCGGCCTGACGGCGGCCGAGGTGGACGTGGTCGAAGGACACGGCACCGGCACGGTGCTCGGCGACCCGATCGAGGCCCAGGCGCTGCTCGCGACCTACGGTCAGGAGCACTCCGCCGAACGGCCGCTGTGGCTGGGGTCGCTGAAGTCGAACGTGGGCCACACCCAGGCCGCGGCCGGCGTCTCGGGTGTGATCAAGATGGTGCAGGCGCTGCGGCATGGTGTGCTGCCGCCGACCCTGCACGTGGATGCGCCGTCCTCGCAGGTGGACTGGACGGCCGGCGCCGTGGAGCTGCTCACGGAGTCCCGCGAGTGGCCGGAGGCGGCGGACGGGCGGCCGCGCCGGGCGGGCGTGTCGTCGTTCGGCGTGAGCGGGACCAACGCGCACCTGATCCTGGAGCAGGCGCCGGAGGTCGAGGCTCCCGAGGTGCCCGTCCTGGACGATGTGCTGCCGTTGGTGGTGTCGGCGAAGAGCGCGGCCTCGCTGACGGGTCAGGCGGAGCGGCTGGCTTCGTTCCTGGCGGCGGGTGAGGTGGCCCTGCCTCAGGTGGCGGGTGCGTTGGTGTCCGGGCGTGCGGTGTTGGGTGAGCGTGCGGTGGTGGTCGCAGGGACGCGGGAGGAGGCGATCGCCGGTCTTCGGGGGATCGCTGACGGTCCGTCGGGTTCGGCGGGTGCGGTTCGGACGGTGGTGGTCTTCCCGGGGCAGGGTTCGCAGCGGGTGGGTATGGGCCGGGAGTTGTACGAGCGGTTCCCGGTGTTCGCGGAGGCGTTCGATGCCGCGTGTGCGGCGCTGGACGCCCAGCTCGCAGGCTGGGTGGAGTTCCCGGTCGCGGATGTGGTGCTGGGGCGCTCGGGTGATCTGAGTCAGACGGTGTTCACGCAGGCCGGGTTGTTCGCGGTGGAGACGGCGCTCTACCGGTTGGTGGAGTCGTGGGGTGTGCGGCCGGACGCGGTGATGGGTCACTCGATCGGTGAGATCGTGGCGGCCCATGTCGCGGGCGTACTGTCGTTGGAGGATGCGGCGGCGGTGGTGGCGGCTCGTGGCCGGTTGATGCAGGCGCTGCCGTCCGGTGGTGCGATGGTGGCGGTGGCGGCGTCCGAGGCCGAGGTCGTGCCGTTGCTGGGTGAGGGTGTGGATCTGGCGGCGGTGAACGGGCCGCAGGCGGTGGTGCTCTCCGGTGTGGAGGATGCGGTGCTGGCGGTGGCGGCGACGCTGGCGGAGCAGGGCCGCAGGACCCGTCGTCTGACGGTGTCCCACGCCTTCCACTCGGCGTTGATGGAGCCGATGCTGGAGGAGTTCGCGGCCGTTCTGGCGGGTGTGAGCTGGTCGGAGCCGCGCTTCCCGGTCGTCTCGAACGTGACCGGAAGGATCGCGGAGGCCGGTGAGCTGACCGACCCGAGCTACTGGGTGGAGCACGTGCGCCGCCCGGTCCGCTTCGCCGACGGCGTCGCCGCGGCGGCCGGCACGGGTGAGGTCGTCTTCGTCGAACTCGGCCCGGGTGCCGCGCTCTCCGGCGTGGTCGCCGACTCGGCGGGCGGGCGCGCCACCTGCGTCGCGGCGCTGCGTGACAACCACGGCGAGGCCCGGACCCTGCTGACCGCCCTCGCCGAGGCCTTCGTGCGCGGCGCCACCGTGGACTGGTCCCAGCTCGTGCCGACCACCAGCCACGTCGATCTGCCGACCTACGCCTTCGACCACCAGCACTACTGGCTCCCCGCCACCCCCACCACCGACGCGACCTCGCTCGGCCAGGGCCGCGCCGACCACCCGCTCCTCGGCGCGGTGGTCCGCCTGCCGCACTCCGACGGCCTGGTCTTCACCTCCCGCCTCTCCCTGCGCACCCACCCCTGGCTGGCCGACCACGCCGTCGGCGGTGTGGTCCTGGTCCCCGGCACCGGCCTGGTGGAGCTGGCCGTCCGGGCCGGTGACGAGGTCGGCTGCGGCACCCTCGACGAGCTGGTGATCGAGGCGCCCCTGGTCGTTCCCGAGCAGGGCGGTGTCCGTCTCCAGGTGGCGGTCGGCGGTCCGGACGCCAACGGTGCACGCACGGTGGACGTCTATTCCACCCGCGAGGACGCGCACGCCGACTCCGTCGAGGCGTGGACCCGCCACGCCACCGGACTCCTCTCGCCGACCAGGACCGAACTTCCGCTGGCCGACAGCGACTTCAGCGCCTGGCCGCCCGCCGGAGCCCAGCCGGCCGACGCCGACGACCTGTACCCCGAGCTGGTGGCCGGCGGCTACGCCTACGGCCCGGCGTTCCAGGGCGTGCGGGCGCTCTGGCGGCGCGGCGAGGAGCTCTTCGCCGAGGTCGCCCTGCCGGACGAGCGTGACGACGAGGCGGGCCGTTTCGGCATTCACCCCGCCCTGCTGGACGCCGCGCTCCACCCGAGCCTGGCGGCGGCCGTCGCCGCCGAGGCCGGCCGGCTCTGGCAGCCGCTGGCCTGGCACGGGCTCACCCTGCACGCCACCGGCTCGGCCGTGCTGCGGGTGCGGCTGGCCCGCGCCGGGCAGGACGCGCTGTCGCTGACGGCGGCCGACGAGAGCGGGGAACTGGTGCTGGCGGCGGACGCCGTGGCGCTGCGCCCGCTGGACGCCGGCCTGCTCGCCGCTGCGGCGGGGCCCGCGCAGGGCGGCGACGCGCTGTTCGAGGTGGAGTGGACCGAGCTGCCCGCCGTCACCGCCACGTCGGCCGCCCAGTGGGTGCGCGTGGACGGTGCCGCCGACGCGGTGGCCGTGGCCGACCAGGGCTCCGCCCGGCCGTTCGTCGTCCTGGAGGCCGTCACCAGCGGTGACGGTGACACCCCCCTCGCGCTGACCTCACGGGTCCTGGAGGCCGTCCGGAGCTGGCTGGCCGACGACGCCGCAGTGGCTGCTCGGCTCGTCGTGCTCACCCGGGGCGCGATGGCCGCCGCCGGCGACGCCGACGTGACCGACCCGGCCGGCGCCGCAGTCTGGGGCCTGGTCCGGGCCGCCCAGGCCGAGAACCCCGACCGGATCGTCCTGGTCGACGC
This sequence comes from Kitasatospora sp. NPDC048296, assembly GCF_043201815.1. Lineage (NCBI taxonomy): Bacteria > Bacillati > Actinomycetota > Actinomycetes > Kitasatosporales > Streptomycetaceae > Kitasatospora > Kitasatospora sp. NPDC048296. Next base: position 44,734 of record NZ_JBICZB010000010.1, on the reverse strand, counting down.
CGAACTGGACGGCACCGAGCCGGACCTGGCGGCCGTACTGGCCACCGGCGAGCCGCAGGTCGCGGTGCGCGGCTCGGCGCTCTCCGCGCCGCGCCTGGTCCGGGCCACCGCCTCCGCGCCCGTCCGGCGCGCGGAGTTCGACCCCGAGGGCACGGTGCTGGTCACCGGCGGCACCGGCTCGCTCGGCGCGCTGGTCGCCCGTCACCTGGTGGCCGAGCACGGCGTGCGGCACCTGCTACTGGTCGGCCGACGCGGCCCGGCGGCCGAGGGCGCCGCCGAACTGATGGCCGAACTGGCCGGGTCGGGCGCCACCGTCACCGTCACCGCGGCCGACGTGGCCGACCGGGAGGCGGTCGCGACCCTGCTCGCGGCGGTCCCCGCGGAGCACCCGCTGACCGGTGTGGTGCACACCGCCGGCGTGCTGGACGACGGCGTGATCGGCGCGCTCACCCCGGAGCGACTGGCCCACGTCTTCGGGCCGAAGGTGACGGCGGTTCAGCACCTGGACCAGCTGACCCGTGAACTTGCGCCCGAGCTGCGGTCGTTCACCGTCTTCTCGTCCGCCTCCGGCGTCTTCGGCTCGGCCGGGCAGGGCAACTACGCGGCGGCCAACGGCTATCTCGACGCGGTCGCGCACCAGCGCCGCGCCGCCGGCCTGCCCGCGCTCTCGCTGGCCTGGGGTCTGTGGGAGCAGGGCGCGACCGGCATGGCCGGGCGGCTGGCCGAGCAGGACCGGACGCGGGTCGGCCGCGCCGGGTTCCTGGGGCTCGCGCCCGCAGAAGGTCTGGAGCTGTTCGACCTCGCCCTGACCGGTGACCGGGCCGTGGCCGTCCCGATCAAGCTGGACCTCCGCGCCCTGCGCGCCGAGGGGGCCGGCGGCATGCCCGTGCCCGCCCTGCTGCGGAACCTGGTGCCCACCGGGCGGCGGTCCGCCCGGACCACCTCCGGGCTCGGCGCCCGGCTGGCCGGCCTGGCGCCCGCCGAGCGGGAGGCACTGCTGCTGGAGCTGGTCCGCACCCACGTCGCCACCGTGCTCGGCCACGCCGGGGCGGCCGACATCCAGGTGGAGAAGGCCTTCAAGGACGCCGGGTTCGACTCGCTGACCTCCGTTCAGCTGCGAAACCGGCTGCGCGGGGCCACCGGTCTCAACCTGCCCACCACCGTCGTCTTCGACTACCCCACGCCCGTCGCCCTCGCCCGGTACCTGGGCGAGGAGTTGGGTGACACCTCGACCGGCGCGGCCGCCACGGGCACGGTGCTCGCCGTGGACCCGGAGGAGCCGATCGCCATCGTCGGCATGGCCTGCCGCCTGCCCGGCGGCGTGGTGACCCCGAACGACCTGTGGCGGCTGGTCGCCGAGGGCCGCGACGCGATCTCCGGATTCCCCGACGACCGCGGCTGGGACGTCCGCGGGCTGTTCGACGCCGACCCGGAGAACGTCGGCACGTCCTACGTGGACCAGGGTGGATTCCTCTACGGCGCAGGCGAGTTCGACGCCGCCTTCTTCGGGATCTCGCCGCGCGAGGCGCTGGCGATGGACCCGCAGCAGCGGTTGCTGCTGGAGACCTCCTGGGAGGCGCTGGAGCGGGCCGGGGTCGACCCGGTGGCAGCGAAGGGCCGGGAGATCGGGGTCTTCTCCGGTGTGATGACCCAGGGTTACGGCATCGGCGGTGCCGTCCCGGCCGAGCTGAGCGGCTTCACCGCCACGGGCTCGGCGATGAGCGTGGCCTCGGGCCGGATCTCGTACGTGTTCGGGTTCGAGGGCCCGGCGGTGACCATCGACACCGCCTGCTCCTCCTCCCTGGTCGCCATGCACCTGGCCGCCCAGTCGCTGCGCCAGGGCGAGTGCACGCTGGCGCTGGCCAGCGGGGCGACGGTGATGGCGACCCCGCACACCTTCGTCGAGTTCTCCCGCCAGAAGGCGCTCTCGCCGGACGGCCGCTGCAAGCCGTTCTCCTCCGACGCCGACGGCACCGGCTGGGCCGAGGGCGTGGGCGTGGTGGTCATGGAGCGGCTGTCCGAGGCCCAGCGCAACGGGCACCGGATCCTCGCGGTGCTGCGCGGCTCCGCCGTCAACCAGGACGGCGCCTCCAACGGGCTGACCGCGCCCAACGGGCCCTCGCAGCAGCGGGTGATCCGCAAGGCGCTGGCCAATGCCGGCCTGTCGGCCGCCGAGGTGGACGCGGTGGAGGCGCACGGCACGGGCACCGTACTGGGCGACCCGATCGAGGCGCAGGCGCTGCTGGCGACCTACGGCCGGGACCGCGACTCCGAGCAGCCGCTCTGGCTGGGCTCGGTGAAGTCGAACCTCGGGCACACCCAGGCAGCGGCGGGTGTGGCGGGCGTGATCAAGATGGTGGAGGCGCTGCAGCACGGGGTGCTGCCGCCCACCCTGCACGTCGAGGCCCCGACCCCGCAGGTGGACTGGTCAGCCGGCGCGGTGCAGCTGCTGACCGAGGCGCGGGCGTGGCCGGAGACCGGGCACCCGCGCCGGGTCGGCGTCTCCTCGTTCGGGCTCAGCGGGACGAACGCGCACCTGATTCTGGAGCAGGCGCCTGAGGCCGAGCCGGTCGAGGCGTCTTCGGAGGACGGCGGTGTGTTGCCGCTGGTGGTGTCGGCGAAGAGCGCGGCCTCGCTGGCGGGTCAGGCTGAGCGGCTGGCGTCGTTCGTGGAGGCCGGCGACGCATCACTTTTGCCTGTGGCCGGGGCGTTGGTGGCCGGGCGTGCGGTGCTGGGTGAGCGTGCGGTGGTGGTGGCGGGGTCGCGGGAGGAGGCGCTGGCCGGGTTGGGCGCGCTGGCCCGGGGCGAGTCGCACCCGGGTGTGGTGAGCGGCGGGGCAGGATCGGGCGGGTCGGGGCGCCGGGTGTTCGTCTTCCCGGGGCAGGGCTCGCAGTGGGTCGGTATGGGTCGTGAACTGATGGACTCCTCGCCGGTGTTCGCGGAGCGGATCGCGGAGTGCGCGGTGGCGCTGGACCGGTGGATCGACTGGTCGCTGATCGAGGTGCTGCGGGGCGAGGCGTCGGCCGAGCTGCTGGAGCGGGTCGATGTGGTGCAGCCGGCGAGCTTCGCGGTGATGGTGGGCCTGGCGGCCGTGTGGCAGTCGGTGGGTGTGGTGCCGGATGCGGTGGTCGGTCACTCGCAGGGCGAGATCGCGGCGGCCTGCGTGGCCGGGGCGCTGTCCCTGGAGGACGCCGCGCGGGTGGTGGCGGTACGGAGCCAGGTGATCGCCCGCGGGCTGGCGGGTCGCGGTGGGATGGCCTCGGTGGCGCTGGCGGAGGAGCAGCTGACCGAGCGCCTGGATCGTTGGGACGGCCGGGTCGAGATCGCGGCAGTCAACAGCCCGTCCTCCGTGGTGGTGGCCGGTGACGCGGAGGCGCTGGACGCGCTGGTCGAGGAGTGGGGCGCCGAGGGCATCCGGGTCCGTCGCGTTGCGGTGGACTATGCCTCCCACACGCGCCACGTGGAGCTGGTGGAGAGTGAGTTGGCCGGGGCGCTCGCGGGCGTGACCGCCGGCGCGCCGGTCGTGCCGTTCTACTCGACGGTGACGGGCGAGTGGGTCCGGGACGCGGGTGTGCTGGACGGCGGCTACTGGTACCGCAACCTGCGCAACCGGGTCGGTTTCGGTGCGGCGGTGGGCCAGTTGGTGGCCGAGGGCTTCGGGGTCTTCGTGGAGTCCAGTGCCCACCCGGTGCTGGTGCAGCCGGTCAGCGAGGTGGTGGACATCACTGACAGTACGTCAGTTGTCGTCTCCGGTTCGCTGCGCCGCGAGGACGGTGGACTGCGCCGGCTGCTGGCCTCGATGGCCGAACTCTTCGTGCGCGGGGTCGCGGTGGACTGGTCGGGCGTGCTCCCCGCCCGGTCGGCGATGGTGGACCTGCCCACGTACGCCTTCGAGCACCGCCACTACTGGCTGCAGACCACCCCCGCGACCGATGCCGGCTCGCTCGGCCAGGCCGCGGCCGACCACCCGCTGATCGGCGCCGTCGTTCCCGTGCCGGAGACCGGCGGCCTGCTCTGCACCTCCCGCCTCTCCCTGCGCAGCCACCCCTGGCTGGCCGACCACGCGGTCGGCGGCGTCGTCCTCGTCCCCGGTGCCGGGCTGGTCGAACTGGCCGTCCGGGCCGGTGACGAGGTCGACTGCGGCACCCTCGAAGAGCTGGTGATCGAGGCCCCGCTCGTCCTGCCCGAGCAGGGCGCGATCCGGCTGCAGATCGCCGTCGGCGGACCGAACGAGAACGGCACCCGCACCGTCGCGGTCTTCTCGGCCCCCGAGGACACGGCCGGTGACAGCGACGGCGAGGTCTGGACCCGCCACGCCACCGGTACTCTCACCGCCACCGCCCAGGCCGCGACCCCGGGCTTCGACTTCACCGCCTGGCCGCCCGCCGGCGCCCAGCAGGTGCCGGTCGCGGGCGGCTACGAGCTGCTGACCGACGCGGGGTACGGCTACGGCCCGGCCTTCCAGGGTGTGCGGGCGGTCTGGCGGCGCGGCGAGGAGCTCTTCGCCGAGGTCGCCCTGCCGGACGAACTGCGGGACAGCGCCGCCCGGTTCGGCGTGCACCCGGCCCTGCTGGACGCCGCCCTGCACCCCGTCATGCTGGACGTGGCACTGGCCGACCCGACGGGCGAACGCCGTACGGACCCCGAGGCGGGCGTGCACCTGCCGTTCGGCTGGACCGGTCTGCGGCTGCACGCGACCGGTGCCGCCGCGCTGCGGGTACGCCTGGTGCAGTCGGCCGGGCACACCCTCGCGCTGGAGGCGGCCGACCAGACCGGCGGCCCGGTGCTGAGCCTGCAGTCGCTGGTCTCCCGGCCGGTCTCCACCGAGCAGTTGGGCCGGGCCGCCGGAGACGACGGCCGGGACACCCTGTTCCGCCTGGAGTGGACCGAGTTGTCCGCTGTCTCGGCGCCGGGCCTGGAGCTGCCGCCCGCCTGGGTGCCGGTGGCCGCCCCGGAGCACCTGGCCATGCTGACCAACGGCTCGGGCGTGGCGCCGGTGGTCGTGCTGGACGCGGTCGGCGGCGGGTCCGGCGCGACGGCGGACGACGCCTTGGAGCTGACCGGCCGCGTGCTGGCGATCGTTCAGGCCTGGCTGGCCGCACCCGCGCTGGAGGAGGCGACGCTGGTCGTCGTCACCCGGGGTGCGATGGCCGCCGGCGGCGACGCCGACGTCACCGACCCGGCCGGCGCCGCAGTCTGGGGCCTGATCCGGGTCGCCCAGGCGGAGCACCCGGGCCGGATCGTCCTGCTGGACACCGACGCCGCCCCCGGCGTGGACGTCGAAGCAGTGCTCACCCCCGTGCTGGCCACCGGCGAACCCCAGGTCGCCGTGCGCGGCACCACCCTGCTGGCCCCGCGGATCACCCGCGCGGCGGCCGAGGCCGGCGCCGGCACCCCGGTCTCCTTCGCCCCGGGCGGCACGGTGCTGATCACCGGCGGCACCGGCACGCTGGGCGGCCTGGTCGCCCGGCGCCTGGTCGGCGAGCACGGCGTGCGGCACCTGCTGCTGGTCAGCCGGAGCGGCCGGCAGGCCGAGGGCGCGGTCGAACTCGAAGCGGCACTGCACGAGTTGGGCGCCGAATCGGTGACCGTCGCGGCCTGCGACACGGCCGACCGGGCGGCGCTCGCGGAGCTGCTGGCCGCCGTCCCGGTCTCGCACCCGCTGACCGGCGTGGTGCACACGGCCGGCGTGCTCGACGACGGAGCGTTCGGGGCGCTGACGCCGGAGCGATTGGCGTACGTCTTCGGGCCGAAGGTGACGGCGGTCCAGCATCTGGACCAGCTCACCCGCGAACTCGCCCCGGACCTGAAGGCGTTCGTCCTCTTCTCGTCCGCCGCCGCGGTCTTCGGCTCGGCCGGGCAGGGCAACTACGCGGCGGCCAACGCCTACCTGGACGCCGTCGCCCACCAGCGGCGAGCGGCTGCTCTGCCCGCACTCTCGCTGGCCTGGGGCCTGTGGGAGCAGGCCACCGCGATGACCGCCCACCTGGACGGCACCGACGGCTCGCGCGACGGCCGGACCCGCAGCCGGGCCCTGAGCTCGGCCGAGGGCATGGACCTGTTCGACCTCGCCCTGCGCGCCGACACGGCCGTGCTCGTCCCGATCCGGCTCGACCTGCGCGGGATGCGGGCCGAGGCGGCTGCCGGCGGCGCCGTGCAGCCGCTGCTGCGCGGCCTGATCCGGGGCACCGCCCGGCAGGCGGCCCGCGCCGCCGCGGCGGGTGACGCCGCGGGCGGGCTGGCCGCCCGGCTGGCCGGGCTCGCGGCCGAGGAGCAGGAGGCGCTGCTGCTCGACCTGGTCCGCACCCACGCGGCCACCGTCCTCGGACACGCAGGGGCGGACGGCGTGCCGGTCGACACCGCGTTCCGCGACGCCGGTTTCGACTCGCTGACCTCGGTCGAGCTGCGAAACCGGCTGCGCGAGGCGACCGCGCTGAAACTGCCCGCCACCGTGGTCTTCGACCACTCGACCCCGCTCGCACTGGCCCGCCACCTGCTCTCCGAGCTCGGCGTGTCGGCGCACACCGCGAGCGCGGACGCCGCGCCCGTGGTGGCGCCGGCCGACCCCGGAGAGCCGATCGCGATCGTCGGCATGGCGTGCCGGCTGCCGGGCGGGGTGGCGAGCCCGGAGGACCTGTGGCGGCTGGTGGTCGAGGGGCGGGACGCGATGTCCGGCTTCCCGACCGACCGCGGCTGGGACCTGGACGGCCTCTTCGACTCCGACCCGGACAAGACCGGCACCTCGTACGTGAGCGAGGGCGGGTTCCTGCACGTGGCCGGGGAGTTCGACGCCGCCTTCTTCGGCATCTCGCCGCGCGAGGCACTGGCGATGGACCCGCAGCAGCGGCTGCTCCTGGAGACCTCCTGGGAGGCGCTGGAGCGGGCCGGGATCGACCCGGGGACGCTGAAGGGCACGGACGTCGGCGTCTTCTCCGGACTGATGGGCCAGGGCTACGGCTCGGGCGGCGACGTTCCGGCGGAGCTGGAGGGCTTCGTCACGACCGGCGCCGGCAGCAGCATCGCCTCGGGACGCATCTCCTACGTCTTCGGCTTCGAGGGCCCGGCGGTCACCGTGGACACGGCCTGCTCCTCCTCGCTGGTGGCGATGCACCTCGCCGCGCAGTCGCTCCGGCAGGGTGAGTGCTCGCTCGCCCTGGCCAGCGGTGCGGCCGTGATGACCGGCCCCGGGGCGTTCGTCCAGTTCTCCCGGCAGCGGGGGCTCGCCTCGGACGGTCGCTGCAAGTCGTACGCGGAAGCGGCCGACGGCACGGGGTGGGCCGAGGGTGCGGGCGTGGTGGTGCTGGAGCGGTTGTCGGAGGCGCGGCGCAAGGGCCACAAGGTGCTGGCGGTGGTGCGGGGTTCGGCGGTCAACCAGGACGGTGCGTCGAACGGCCTGACCGCACCCAGTGGTCTGGCACAGCAACGGGTGATCCGCCGGGCACTGGCCAACGCGGGGCTGTCCACGGCGGATGTGGACGTGGTGGAGGGCCACGGAACGGGCACGGTGCTGGGTGACCCGATCGAGGCGCAGGCGCTGCTGGCGACGTACGGTCAGGAGCGGTCTGCCGAACGGCCGCTGTGGCTGGGGTCGTTGAAGTCGAACATCGGTCACACCCAGGCTGCGGCGGGTGTGGCGGGTGTGATCAAGATGGTGCAGGCGCTGCGGCACGGTGTGCTGCCGCCGACCCTGCACGTGGATGCGCCGTCCTCGCAGGTGGAGTGGTCGGCGGGCGCCGTCGAGCTGCTCACCGAGGCCCGGGACTGGCCGGAGGCGGCGGACGGCCGACCGCGCCGGGCGGGCGTCTCTGCCTTCGGGCTCAGCGGGACGAACGCGCACCTGATCCTGGAGCAGGTGCCGGAGGCCGCGGTGCCCGAGGCCTCCGAGGTGCATGGTGGTGTGTTGCCGCTGGTGGTGTCGGCGAAGAGCGCGGCCTCGCTGACGGGTCAGGCGGAGCGGCTGGCTTCGTTCCTGGCGGCCGGTGAGGTGGCCCTGCCTCGGGTGGCGGGTGCGCTGCTGTCCGGGCGTGCGGTGTTGGGTGAGCGTGCGGTGGTGGTCGCCGGGTCGCGCGAGGAGGCGATCGCCGGTCTTCGGGGGATCGCTGACGGTCCGTCGGGTTCGGCGGGTGCGGTGCGGACGGTGGTGGTCTTCCCGGGGCAGGGTTCGCAGCGGGTGGGCATGGGCCGGGAGTTGTACGAGCGGTTCCCGGTGTTCGCGGAGGCGTTCGATGCTGCGTGTGCGGCGCTGGACGCCCGGCTCGCAGGCTGGGTGGAGTTCCCGGTGGCCGATGTGGTGCTGGGGCGCTCGGGTGATCTGAGTCAGACGGTGTTCACGCAGGCCAGCCTGTTCGCGGTGGAGACCGCGCTCTACCGCTTGGTGGAGTCGTGGGGCGTGCGGCCCGATGCGGTGATGGGTCACTCGATCGGTGAGATCGTGGCGGCCCATGTCGCGGGCGTGCTGTCGTTGGAGGATGCGGCGGCGGTGGTGGCGGCTCGTGGCCGGTTGATGCAGGCGCTGCCGTCCGGTGGTGCGATGGTGGCGGTGGCGGCTTCCGAGGCCGAGGTCGTGCCGCTGCTGGGTGAGGGTGTGGATCTGGCGGCGGTGAACGGGCCGCAGGCGGTTGTGCTCTCCGGTGTGGAGGACGCGGTGCTGGCGGCGGCGGCGACGCTGGCGGAGCAGGGGCGCAGGACCCGTCGGCTGACGGTGTCCCACGCCTTCCACTCGGCGTTGATGGAGCCGATGCTGGACGAGTTCGCCGCTGTTCTGGCGGGTGTGAGCTGGTCGGAGCCGCGTTTCCCGGTGATCTCGAACGTGACGGGTCGTGTCGCGGAGGCCGGTGAGCTGACCGACCCGAGCTACTGGGTGGAGCACGTGCGCCGCCCGGTCCGGTTCGCCGACGGCGTCGCCGCGGCGGCCGGTACGGGTGAGGTCGTCTTCGTCGAACTGGGCCCGGGTGCCGCGCTGTCCGGCGTGGTCGCGGAGTCGGCGGGTGAGCGCGCGACCTGTGTGGCGGCGCTGCGTGACAACCACGGCGAGGCCCGGACCCTGCTGACCGCCCTCGCCGAGGTGTTCGTGCGCGGCGCCACCGTGGACTGGTCCCGACTCGTCCCGGCCGCCGGGCACGTCGATCTGCCGACCTACGCGTTCGACCACCAGCACTACTGGCTCCCTGCCACCCCCGCCACCGACGCGACCTCGCTGGGCCAGGGCCGGGCGGATCATCCGATGCTGGGCGCGGTGGTGCGTCTGCCGCACTCCGACGGCCTGGTCTTCACCTCCCGCCTCTCCCTGCGCACCCACGCCTGGCTGGCCGATCATGCGGTCGGCGGTGTGGTCCTGGTCCCTGGCACCGGCCTGGTGGAGCTGGCCGTGCGCGCCGGTGACGAGGTCGGCTGCGGCACCCTCGACGAGCTGGTGATCGAGGCGCCCCTGGTCGTTCCCGAGCAGGGCGGTGTCCGTCTCCAGGTGGCGGTCGGCGGCCCGGACGCCAACGGTGCACGCACGGTGGACGTCTATTCCACCCGCGAGGACGCGCACGCCGACTCCGTCGAGGCGTGGACCCGCCACGCCACCGGACTCCTCTCGCCGACCCCGCTCGCCGCTCCCACACCGAAGTTCGACTTCAGCGCCTGGCCCCCGCCCGGCGCCCAGCGGGTCGAGGTGAACCTGGACGAGTTCTACGCCGGACTGATCCGGGTGGGCTACACGTACGGTCCGGCGTTCCAGGGCCTGCGCGTGGTCTGGCGGCGCGACGACGAGCTGTTCGCCGAGGTCGCCCTGCCCGATCAGCAGCGCGAGGGCGCCACCGGCTTCGGCATTCACCCCGCGCTGCTCGACGCGGCCCTGCATGCCAACGGCTTCGGCCGCCAGGCCGACGCCACGGCCGGCGCGGGCGAGGCCCGGACGGTGCTGCCGTTCGCGTGGAACGGCCTGGCCCTGCACGCCGTCGGTGCCGCCGACCTGCGGGTGCGGATCGTGCCGGCGGGGCCGGACGCGGTGGCACTGCAGGCGGCCGACGAGACCGGCGGACTCGTCCTGACCACCGACTCACTCGTCTTCCGCGAGGTCTCCGCCGAGCAGTTGGAGGCCGCAGCCGGAGCACCGGACAGCGACGTGCTGTACGGGGTGGACTGGGTCGAGCAGTCCGCTGTTCCTGCCAGGGACGCCTCACCCGTGCCGTCCTGGGCACCGGTCGATACGGCCGCCGAGCTGGCCGCGCTGGCCGGGAGCGGCGAAGCCCCGGCCGCCCTGGTGGTACGGGCGGCTGCGCCGGACGGGGAGACCGATGCCGCCCTGGACCTGACGGCTCGGGTGCTCGGAGTGCTCCAGGCGTGGCTGGCGGACGGGGCGTTCGAGGAGTCCACGCTGGTGGTGGTCACCCGTGGTGCGGTCGCGGCGGGTGGTGACGGTGACGTGACCGATCCGGCCGCGGCTGCGGTGTGGGGTCTGGTGCGGACCGCGATGGCGGAGAATCCGGACCGGATCGTGCTGCTCGACACCGAATCGGAGGCCGTGGAGCAGGAGTTGGCTGCCGTGCTGGCCTCCGGCGAGGCGCAGGTGGCGGTTCGGCGCGGGGCGCTGCTGGTGCCCCGCCTGGTGCGGGTGGCGGCGGGCCCGCAGGGCGGTGAACTGGCCGCCGGTGGCACGGTGCTGGTGACCGGTGGTACCGGTTCGCTGGGTGCGCTGGTCGCTCGGCACCTGGTGGTCGAGCACGGCGTGCGACACCTGCTGCTGGCCAGCCGGCGCGGCCCGGCAGCCGAGGGAGCTGCCGAACTGACCACCGAGCTCACCGAGTTGGGTGCTACAGTGCAGGTGGCGGCCGCTGACGTGGCCGACCGGAACGACGTCGCGGCGCTGCTGGCAGCGGTCCCGGCGGAGCACCCGCTCACGGGCGTGGTGCACACGGCCGGTGTGCTGGACGACGGTGTGATCGGGGCGCTGACCCCGGAGCGGCTGGCCCACGTCTTCGAGCCGAAGGTGACCGCCGTTCAGCATTTGGACGAGCTGACCCGCGGTCTCGACCTGGCGGTGTTCGCGGTCTTCTCCTCCGCGTCCGGTCTCTTCGGCTCGGCCGGGCAGGGCAACTACGCGGCGGCCAACGCCTACTTGGACGCGCTGGCCCACCGGCGCCGGGCGGCCGGTCTGCCCGCGACCTCGCTGGCCTGGGGGCCGTGGGAGCAATCCACGGGCATGACCACCGGCGCCGAGGCCGCCCAGCGCACCCGGTCCAACCGGCGCGGCGGCATCCTGCCGCTCCGCGCCAAGGAGGGCCTGGCCCTGTTCGACGCGGCGATCGGCGGCGGACGGGCCCTGGCCGTACCGGTCGGGCTCGATCTCCGGGCCGTGCGCACGGAGGCGGCGGCGGGCGGCGGCGTGCCGCAGCTCTTCCGGAACCTGGTACGCGACGTGCGCCAGGCGGTGCGGGCCGCCTCCGGCGACGGCCTGCTCCGCCGGCTGGCCGGGCTGACCCGGACCGAGCAGGAGGCGGTGCTGGTCGATCTGCTGCGCGGTCAGGTGGCGCTGGTGCTCGGACACAGCGGTCCCGAAGGCGTCGTCGCCGGTACCCGCTTCCGGGATGCGGGCTTCGACTCGCTGACCTCGGTCGAGCTGCGTAACCGGCTCCGCGCGGCCACCGGCCTCAACCTGCCGGCGACGGTGGTCTTCGACTACCCGACCCCGCTGGAACTGGCCCGGCACGTGCACGCCGCGCTCGTCCCGGACGGCCCGGGCAGCGGCCCGGGCACCGGTCAGGAGATCGACGAGGAGCGGCTGCGGCACGCCCTGGCCGCGCTCCCGCTGGCCCGACTCAGGGAGGCCGGACTGCTCGACGCACTGGTCGAGTTGGCCGCGCTCGACACCGGGACGCCCGGTGCCGAGCCGGACGGAGCGGACGGTGCGGAGTCGATCGGCACGCTCGCCGATCTTGATGTGGACGACCTCGTCCAACTGGCACTCGGTGACAGTCAGGACCTCGAAGGCTGATGCGGTACCCATTGGTGAGGACGGTCAAGTGAGTACGTCGTACGAAAAGCTTGTCGAGGCGCTGCGGAAGTCGCTCGAAGAGGTCGGCTCGCTGAAGAAGGCGAACCGTCGCCTGCTCAACGCCTCCCGGGAGCCGATCGCGATCGTCGGCATGGCGTGTCGCCTGCCGGGCGGGGTGGCGAGCCCGGAGGACCTGTGGCGGATGGTCAGTGAAGGCCGCGACGGCGTCTCCGGCTTCCCGACCGACCGGGGTTGGGACCTGGCGGGCCTGTTCGACGAGGACCCGGAGACGACCGGCACCTCCTACGTCGACCAGGGCGGCTTCCTGCACGAGGCCGGCCAGTTCGACGGCGGCCTGTTCGGGATCTCGCCGCGCGAGGCGCTGGCGATGGACCCGCAGCAGCGGCTGCTGCTGGAGACCTCCTGGGAGGCCCTGGAGCGCGCGGGCATCGACCCCGGCACGCTGAAGGGCACCGACGTCGGCGTGTTCAGCGGCATCATGGGAGTCGACTACTTCGCGGGCGGCAGCGTGCCGCCCGAGCTGGAGGGCTTCACCGGAACGGGAGCCGCGGCCAGCGTGGCGTCCGGCCGGGTCTCCTACGTCTTCGGCTTCGAGGGCCCGGCGGTCACGCTCGACACCGCCTGTTCTTCCTCCCTGGTCGCCATCCACCTGGCCGTGCAGGCGCTACGCCGCGGCGAGTGCTCGATGGCGCTGGCCGGCGGTGCGACCGTGATGGCCACCCCCGGTCTCTTCATCGACTTCTCCCGGCAGCGGGGGCTCGCCCCGGACGGCCGCTGCAAGTCGTACGCGAACGCTGCCGACGGCACGGGGTGGGCCGAGGGTGCGGGTGTGGTGGTGCTGGAGCGCCTCTCCGAGGCGCGGCGCAACGGGCACCGGGTGTTGGCGGTCGTTCGCGGCACGGCCGTCAACCAGGACGGTGCGTCGAACGGCCTGACCGCGCCCAACGGCCCCTCGCAGCAGCGGGTGATCCGCAAGGCGCTGGCCAACGCGGGCCTGACCACGGCGGATGTCGACGCGGTGGAGGGTCATGGCACCGGGACGGTGCTGGGTGACCCGATCGAGGCCCAGGCGCTGCTCGCGACCTACGGTCAGGAGCGGACTGCCGAACGGCCGTTGTGGCTCGGCTCGTTGAAGTCGAACATCGGTCACACCCAGGCTGCGGCCGGTGTGGCGGGTGTGATCAAGATGGTGCAGGCGCTGCGGCACGGTGTGCTGCCGCCGACGCTGCACGTGGACGAGCCGTCCTCGCAGGTGGACTGGACGGCGGGTGCCGTCCAGCTGCTGACCGAGGCGCGCGACTGGCCCGAGAGTGACCGCCCGCGCCGAGCCGGCATTTCCGGCTTCGGCGTGAGCGGGACCAACGCCCACGTCATCGTGGAGCAGGCCCCCGAGGCCGAGGCGATGGAGGAACCCGCCGGAGACGGTGTGGTGCCGCTGGTCGTCTCGGCGGCCTCCGCCGGTGCGCTGACGAGGCAGGCGGAGCGCCTGGCCGGGCTGATGGAAACAGCTGAGGGAGCGTCACTTGCACGTGTCGCCGGGGCGTTGCTGTCCGGGCGTGCGGTGTTGGGTGAGCGTGCGGTGGTGGTCGCCGGGACGCGCGAGGAGGCGATCGCCGGTCTTCGGGGGATCGCTGACGGTCCGTCGGGTTCGGCGGGTGCGGTTCGGACGGTGGTGGTCTTCCCGGGGCAGGGTTCGCAGCGGGTGGGCATGGGGCGGGAGTTGTACGAGCGGTTCCCGGTGTTCGCGGAGGCGTTCGATGCCGCGTGTGCGGCGCTGGATGCCCGGCTCGCTGGCTGGGTGGAGTTCCCGGTGGCCGATGTGGTGCTGGGGCGCTCGGGTGATCTGAGTCAGACGGTGTTCACGCAGGCCGGGTTGTTCGCGGTGGAGACGGCGCTCTACCGGTTGGTGGAGTCGTGGGGCGTGCGGCCGGACGCGGTGATGGGGCACTCGATCGGTGAGATCGTGGCGGCCCATGTCGCGGGCGTGCTGTCGTTGGAGGATGCGGCGGCGGTGGTGGCGGCTCGTGGCCGGTTGATGCAGGCGCTGCCGGCCGGTGGTGCGCTGGTGGCGGTGGCGGCGTCCGAGGCCGAGGTCGTGCCGCTGCTGGCTGAGGGTGTGGACCTGGCGGCGGTGAACGGGCCGCAGGCGGTGGTGCTCTCCGGTGTGGAGGACGCGGTCCTCGCGGCGGCGGCGACGCTGGCCGAGCAGGGCCGCAGGACCCGTCGTCTGACGGTGTCCCACGCCTTCCACTCGGCGTTGATGGAGCCGATGCTGGACGAGTTCGCGGCGGTCCTGGCCGATGTGAGCTGGTCCGAGCCGCGCTTCCCGGTGATCTCGAACGTGACCGGAAGGATCGCCGAGGCCGGTGAGCTGACCGACCCGAGCTACTGGGTGGAGCACGTGCGCCGCCCGGTCCGGTTCGCCGACGGCGTCGCCGCGGCGGCCGGCACGGGTGAGGTCGTCTTCGTCGAACTGGGCCCGGGTGCCGCGCTCTCCGGCGTGGTCGCGGAGTCCGCGGGCGAGCGCGCGACCTGTGTGGCGGCGCTGCGTGACGACCACGGTGAGGCGCAGGCTCTGCTGACCGCGCTCGCCGAGGTGTTCGTGCGCGGCGCCACCGTGGACTGGTCCCGACTCGTCCCGGCCGCCGGGCACGTGGACCTGCCGACCTACGCCTTCGATCACCAGCACTACTGGCTCCCCGCCACCCCCGCCACCGACGCGACCTCGCTCGGCCAGGGCCGCGCCGACCACCCGCTCCTCGGCGCGGTGGTCCGCCTGCCGCACTCCGACGGCCTGGTCTTCACCTCCCGCCTCTCCCTGCGCACCCACCCCTGGCTGGCCGACCACGCGGTCGGCGGTGTGGTCCTGGTCCCCGGCACCGGCCTGGTGGAGCTGGCCGTGCGCGCCGGTGACGAGGTCGGCTGCGGCACCCTCGACGAGCTGGTGATCGAGGCGCCCCTGGTCGTTCCCGAGCAGGGCGGTGTCCGTCTCCAGGTGGCGGTCGGCGGCCCGGACGCCAACGGTGCACGCACGGTGGACGTCTATTCCACCCGCGAGGACGCGCACGCCGACTCCGTCGAGGCGTGGACCCGCCACGCCACCGGACTCCTCTCGCCGGCCCCGCTCGCCGCTCCCACACCGAAGTTCGACTTCAGCGCCTGGCCCCCGCCCGGCGCCAGGTCGATGGAGATCGACGGCGGCTACGAACTGCTGGAGCGTGCGGGTTACGCGTACGGCACGTCGTTCCAGTGCGTGCGCGCGGTCTGGCGGCGCGGCGAGGAGGTCTTCGCCGAGGTCTCGTTGCCCGACCAGCTGCTGGAGAGCGCCGCCCGGTTCGGTATCCACCCGGGACTGCTGGATGCTGCCCTGCACTCCAGCATGCTCGACGCGGCCGCCGCCTTCCGCGACCAGCTGCCCGACGGCACGTCGAAGGACGGCACCTCAACGGACGACGGGTCGGATGCCGCCGCGCCGGGTGACCAGCCGGTCATCCGCCTGCCGTTCGCGTGGAAGGGGCTGACCCTGCACGCCGCCGGGGCCGGCTCGATCCGGGTGCGGGTGGTCCAGCTCACCCCGGACACCCTCGACCTGGAGGCGGTCGACGAGGCGGGCGGGCTGGTCCTGTCGCTGGAGTCCCTGGTCTCCCGTGCCGTCTCCGCCGAGCAGTTGGAGGCCGCGGCGGCCGGTGCGACGGGCGGCGACTCGCTCTTCTCGGTCGAGTGGACCGAGCTGCCCGCGCAGGCTGCCCAGCCGTCCGCCCCGGCGCCGTCCGGAGTCACCGTCCTGGAGGCCGTCACCACCGGTGACGGCGACACCCCCCTCGCGCTGACCTCGCGGGTCCTGGAGGCGCTCCGGAGCTGGCTGGCCGAGGAACCCGCGGAGGCCGCCCGGCTGGTCGTGGTCACTCGGGGTGCGGTGCCGGCCGGTGGCGACGGGACGGTGACCGATCCGGCTGGATCGGCGGTTTGGGGCCTGGTCCGGGCCGCGCAGGCGGAGAATCCGGACCGGATCGTGTTGGTGGACTCGGACGAGGTGGAGATCGAGCACCGGTTGGGTGCCGTGTTGGCCTCCGGTGAGCCGCAGTTGGCCCTGCGCGGTGCGACGGCCGCCTATGTTCCCCGGCTTGCCCGGGTGGTGCCGCCCGTCGTCGGTGCCCCGGTGCTGGATCCGGCGGGCACGGTGCTGGTGACTGGCGGTACCGGTTCGCTGGGGGCGGTGCTGGCCCGTCATCTGGTTGCCGAGCACGGCGTCACTCGGCTGGTGCTGACCAGCCGGCGCGGTCTGGAGGCCGAGGGTGCCCGCGCCCTGGTTGCCGAACTGCTGGCGTTGGGTGCGGAGTCGGTCGAGGTGCCGGCGTGCGATGTGACCGACGGGGCGGCCCTGGCGGCCCTGCTGGGCGAGTTGGCCGGGGCCGCGCACCGGCTGACCGCCGTCGTGCATGCCGCGGGTGTTTTCGACGGAGGTGTGCTCGGTGACATCGACCGTGACCGCCTGGAGCGGGTCTTCGCGGCGAAGGTCGGCGCGCTCCAGCAGCTGGACGAGCTGACCCGCGTACTCGCTCCGGACCTGGACGCGTTCGTCGTCTACTCCTCGGTCTCCGCGGTCTTCCTCGGCGCCGGTACCGGCGGTTACGCGGCCGCCAACGCCTTCATGGACGGCCTGATGGCCCGCCGCCGGGCCGACGGACTCCCCGCCCTCTCACTCGCCTGGGGTCCCTGGCAGCAGGACTCCGGCATGGGCGCCGGCGTGGACGAGCTGTCCCGCAGCCGGATGAGCCGGCGCGGCGGCGTCCTGCCGCTGCCGGCGGACGAGGGCATGGCCCTGTTCGATGCCGCCCTGCGCGGCGACCACTCGCTGCTCGTCCCGGTCAAGCTGGACCTGCGGGGCCTGCGCGAGACCGCCACGGCCGGCGGCGTTGTGCCGCTGCTGCTGCGCGGCCTGGTCCGTCCGGCCCGCCAGCAGGCGGCGCGCGGCGCGGGCCGGGACGGCGGCAGCGGGCTCGCCGCCCGGCTGGCCGGACTCGGCCAGGCCGAGCGGGAGGCTGCGCTGCTGGAGCTGGTCCGCACCCACGTCGCCGCCGTGCTCGGCCACGCCGGGGCGGCGAACATCGTCGCGGAACGGGCCTTCCGGGACGCCGGTTTCGACTCGCTGACCTCGGTCGAGCTGCGCAACCGGCTGCGCGAGGCCACCGGTCTGAGCCTGCCCGCCACGGTGGTCTTCGACTACCCGACCCCGCTCGCCCTGGCGCGCTTCCTGCACGGCGAGTTCGACGGTACGGGCGAGCCGTCGGCCGCCGCGGCCCCGGCGGCGGTGCACGACCCGGACGACCCGGTCGCGATCGTCGGCATGGCCTGCCGGCTGCCCGGCGGCGTGGCCGGCCCCGAGGACCTGTGGCGGCTGGTGGCGGAGGGCCGGGACGGCGTGTCCGGCTTCCCGCAGGACCGGGGCTGGGGCCTGGACGAGCTCTTCGACAGCGATCCCGAGCACGAGGGCACCTCCTACACCGACCAGGGCGGCTTCCTGCACGAGGCCGCGCTCTTCGACCCCGCCTTCTTCGGGATCTCCCCGCGCGAGGCCACCGCGATGGACCCGCAGCAGCGGCTGTTGCTGGAGACCTCCTGGGAGGCGCTGGAGCGGGCCGGTATCGACCCGGTCTCGCTCAAGGGCACCGACGTCGGCGTCTTCAACGGCATCATGGGCGTCGACTACTACGCGGGCGGCAACGTGCCCGCCGAGCTGGGCGGCTTCGCGCTGACCGGCGCGGGCGCGAGCGTGGCCTCCGGCCGCATCTCGTACGTCTTCGGGTTCGAGGGCCCGGCGGTGACCGTGGACACCGCCTGCTCCTCCTCCCTGGTCGCGCTCCACCTGGCCGCCCAGGCGCTGCGGCAGGGCGAGTGCTCGCTGGCCCTGGCCGGCGGTTCGACGGTGATGTCGAGCCCGAGCATGTTCATGGAGTTCTCCCGGCAGCGGGCGCTCGCGGCGGATGGGCGGTGCAAGTCGTATGCGGACGCGGCCGACGGCACCGGCTGGGCCGAGGGCGCGGGCGTGCTGGTGCTGGAGCGGCTCTCGCAGGCGCGGCGCAACGGCCACCCGGTGCTGGCCGTGCTGCGCGGCAGCGCCGTCAACCAGGACGGCGCCTCGAACGGCCTGACCGCCCCCAACGGCCCGTCCCAGCAGCGCGTCATCCGCAAGGCGCTCGCCGCGGCGGGCCTGTCGTCGGCCGACGTGGACCTGGTCGAGGGCCACGGCACCGGCACGGTGCTGGGCGACCCGATCGAGGCGCAGGCCCTGCTCGCCACCTACGGGCGCGGCCGATCGGCCGATCGGCCGCTCTGGCTGGGTTCGCTGAAGTCGAACATCGGCCACGCCCAGGCAGCCGCCGGCGTCTCCGGCGTGATCAAGGCGGTGCAGGCGCTGCGGCACGGCGTCATGCCGGCCACCCTGCACGTGGACGCCCCGTCCACCAAGGTCGACTGGACAACCGGCGCGGTACAGCTGCTGACCGAGGCACGCGAGTGGCCTCGGACCGGCCGGGAGCGCCGGGCCGCGGTCTCCTCGTTCGGCCTGAGCGGCACCAACGCGCACGTGATCCTCGAACAGGCTCCCGCCGAGGAGTCGGAGCCCCGTACCGAACCGGCAACAGGAACTGGCGGGGCATCGGACTCGCCGCTGTCGCTCGTCCTGTCGGCCAGGAGCACCGACGCGCTGGCCGGCCAGGCCGGCCGGCTGGCCACCTTCCTCGGGCAGACCCCCGACACGCCCCTGCCGGCCGTCGCGGCGGCGCTGCTCGCCCAGCGCGCGCTGCTCGCCGAGCGGGCCGTGATCGTCGGAGCGACCCGTGAGGAGGTGCTGGCGGGCCTGGCCGCGCTGGCGGAGGGCACGCCCTCGCCGGCGGTGCTGACCGCCGGCTCCGCGCCCGCCGCTGCCGCACCCGGCCGGACCGTGCTGGTGTTCCCCGGTCAGGGGTCGCAGTGGGCCGGTATGGGTCGTGAACTGCTGGACTCCTCGCCGGTGTTCGCGGAGCGGATCGCGGAGTGTGCGGCGGCGTTGGCGCCGTGGATCGACTGGTCGCTGATCGAGGTGCTGCGCGGCGAGGCCCCGGCCGAGCTGCTGGAGCGGGTGGACGTCGTGCAGCCGGCGAGCTTCGCCGTGATGGTGGGCCTGGCGGCCGTCTGGCAGTCGGTGGGTGTGGTGCCGGATGCGGTGGTCGGTCACTCGCAGGGCGAGATCGCGGCGGCCTGCGTGGCCGGGGCGCTGTCCCTGGAGGACGCCGCGCGGGTGGTGGCGGTACGGAGTCAGGTGATTGCCCGTGGGCTGGCGGGTCGCGGTGGGATGGCCTCGGTCGCCTTGGCGGAGGATCAGCTGACCGAGCGGCTGGAGCGCTGGGGTGGCCGGGTCGAGATCGCGGCCGTGAACAGCCCCTCCTCCGTGGTGGTGGCCGGCGATGCCGAGGCATTGGACAAGCTGGTCGAGGCCTGGAGCGCCGAGGGCGTCCGGGTGCGCCGGATCGCGGTGGACTATGCCTCGCACACCCGCCATGTCGAGCTGGTGGAGCAGGAGTTGGGCGAGGCGCTGGCGGGGGTGACCGCTGCGGCGCCGCAGGTGCCGTTCTTCTCCACCCTGCTCGGGGAGTGGGTCCGGGACGCCGGTGTGTTGGACGGCGGCTACTGGTACCGCAACCTGCGCAACCGGGTCGGATTCGGCGCTGCCATAGCGGAGCTGGCGGCCCAGGGCTTCGGGGTGTTCGTGGAGTCCAGTGCCCACCCGGTGCTGGTGCAGCCGGTCAGCGAGGTCGCGGACGGAAGCGACGGAGCGTCGGTCGTCGTCTCCGGCTCGCTGCGCCGGGACGACGGTGGCCCGCGCCGGCTGCTCGCCTCGATGGCCGAGCTCTTCGTCCGTGGCGTGCCGGTCGACTGGTCGGCCGTCCTGCCGGCCGGCGCCACCGACGGGCACCTGGACCTGCCCACCTACGCCTTCGATCACCAGCACTACTGGCTGCCGACCGGCGGCCCGGGTGCCACCGACGCCGGCTCGCTCGGCCTCACCGGCACCGACCACCCGCTGATCGGCGCGTTCGTCGAACTGCCCGGCGACGGCGGCCTGCTCGCCACCGCCCGGCTGTCGCTGCGCACCCACCCCTGGCTGGCCGACCACGCCGTCGGCCGGACCGTGCTGCTGCCCGGCACCGGCCTGGTCGAACTGGCCGTCCGGACCGGCGACGAGGTCGGCTGCGGCACCCTTGAGGAGCTGGTGATCGAGGCCCCGCTGGTGCTGTCCGAGCGGGGCGGCGTCCGGGTCCAGGTCACCGTCGGCGGCCCGGACGAGAACGGCGCCCGCACGGTCGCCATCCACTCGACCCCGGAGGACGCCGCAGGGGAGCCCTGGACCCGGCACGCCACCGGCCTGCTCACGGCGGCTGCCACCGCGCCCGCCGCCGACTTCGCCGGCACCGCCTGGCCGCCGCCCGGCGCCGAGCCGGTCGGGATCGACCTGGCCGAGTTCTACGCCGGGCTGCTGGCCCACGACTACGGCTACGGGCCGGTCTTCCGCGGCCTGCGGGCCGCCTGGCGGCGCGGCGACGAGATCTTCGCCGAGATCGCCCTGCCCGAGCAGGAGCACGGCAGCGCCACCGGCTTCGGCATCCACCCGGCGCTGCTCGACGCCGCCCTGCACAGCAAGGCGTTCCTCGCCGCGGGCGACGGGCGCACCATGCTGCCGTTCGCCTGGACCGGCCTGACGCTGCGCGCGGCCGGCGCCTCGGCGTTGCGGGTCCGGGTCACCCAGCCGACGCCCGACTCGCTGACCCTGCAGGCGCTCGACCAGACCGGTGCGCCGGTCCTGACGGCCGACTCGCTGGTCTTCCGCCCGGTGACGGCCGCCCAGCTGGGCGCCGCGACCGGCCGCGGCGACGCCGGCTCGCTCTTCGGGGTCGACTGGATCCAGCTGCCCGCGAGCGGCGGGCCGGCGGCGGCGCCCACCGCGGTGCGGTTGTCCACCGCTGAGGAGGTGGCGACCTTCGCCGACGACGTGCTCACCGGAGCCGTCGCCGCCCCGGACGCGGTGATCCTCGCGGCGGCCGGGAAGGGACCGGACGAGACCCCGCTGGACCTGACCGACCGGGTCCTTGAGGTCGTGCAGACCTGGCTGGTGGGCGGCGGCTTCGAGCAGACCCGGCTGGTCGTGGTTACCCGGGGTGCGGTGCCGGCCGGTGGCGACGGGACGGTCACCGATCCGGCCGGATCGGCGGTCTGGGGCCTGGTCCGGGCCGCGCAGGCGGAGAATCCGGACCGGATCGTGTTGGTGGACTCGGACGAGGTGGAGATCGAGCACCGGTTGGGTGCCGTGTTGGCCTCCGGTGAGCCGCAGTTGGCCCTGCGCGGTGCGACGGCCGCCTATGTTCCCCGGCTTGCCCGGGTGGTGCCGCCCGTCGTCGGTGCCCCGGTGCTGGATCCGGCGGGCACGGTGCTGGTGACCGGCGGTACCGGTTCGCTGGGGGCGGTGCTGGCCCGTCATCTGGTTGCCGAGCACGGCGTCACTCGGCTGGTGCTGACCAGCCGGCGCGGTCTGGAGGCCGAGGGTGCCCGCGCCCTGGTTGCCGAACTGCTGGCGTTGGGTGCGGAGTCGGTCGAGGTGCCGGCGTGCGATGTGACCGACGGGGCGGCCCTGGCGGCCCTGCTCGGCGAGTTGGCCGGGGCCGCGCACCGGCTGACCGCCGTCGTGCATGCCGCGGGTGTCTTCGACGCCGGTGTGCTCGGTGACATCGACCGTGACCGTCTGGAGCGGGTCTTCGCGGCGAAGGTCGGCGCGCTCCAGCAGCTGGACGAGCTGACCCGCGTACTCGCTCCGGACCTGGACGCGTTCGTCGTCTACTCCTCGGTCTCCGCGGTCTTCCTCGGCGCCGGTACCGGCGGTTACGCGGCCGCCAACGCCTTCATGGACGGCCTGATGGCCCGCCGCCGGGCCGACGGACTCCCCGCCCTCTCACTCGCCTGGGGCATGTGGGAGCAGACCACCGGCATGGCCGCACAGACCGACGACCTGGCCAGGAGCCGGCTCCACCGGCGCGGCGGCCTGCAGGCCCTCACCCCCGAGCAGGGCATGGAGCTCTTCGACGCGGCCCTGCACAGCGACCGCTCGCTGCTCGTGCCGGCCCGGCTGGACCTGCGCGCCGTGCGGGCCGATGCCGCCGCAGGCCGGGAGACGCCCCCGCTGCTGCGCGGGCTGGTCGGCTCCCCGCGGCGGGCGGCCCGGCCGGTGGCCTCCGGCGAGGAGCGGCGCAGGTTCGCCGAGCAGCTGGCCGGGCTGGCGCCGGCCGAGCGGGCGACGGCGCTGCTCGACCAGGTCCGCACCAAGGTGGGGGTGGTGCTCGGTTACCGGGCGGATCAGCGGATCGACGCCGACCAGGGCCTGTTCGAGATCGGCTTCGACTCGCTGACCGCGCTGGAGCTGCGCAACCGGCTGGGCGAACTGGTCGGCGCCAAGCTGCCGACCGGCCTGGTCTTCGACCACCCGACACCGGCACTGCTGGTCGCACACCTGCACGAGCGGCTGTTCGGCGGGGACGCCCCCGGGCTCGGCGGGGTGGCCGTGTGACCGCCGCCGACCAGCCGCCAGGAACCGCACGACGAGAAGGAGGAGCAGTGTTCGACGCCGAGGTGTATCTGGAGCGGATCGGCTGCGAGGGCGAGACCGGTGTGGACATCGAAACGCTGCGCAGGCTGCAGAAGCGGCACCTGATGGCGATCCCGTACAACATCGCGGCCCAGGACTTCGCCGACGCCCCGGTCCTGGTCGCGATCGACGAGGACGAGACCTTCCGGACCGCGGTGCTGGACGGCCGCGGCGGCACCTGCTTCCAGCTGAACCGGCTCTTCTTCCGGCTGCTGCGCGAACTCGGCTACGACGCCTCGCTGCTGGCGGGCAGCACCGCCGAGGGCTGGGAGGAGTTCGGCACCGAGGTTGAGCACATGTTCATCCGGGTCGCGCTGGACGGCGCCCAGTGGCTGGTGGACGCCGGCTACCCCGGGCCCTCCTACGTCGAACCGCTGCTCCTCACCGACGCCGTGCAGACCCAGTACGGCAGCCAGTTCCGGTTGGTGGAGCAGGGCGGCGGCGAGTACGCGCTGCAGCGGCGGGCCCGGGTCGGCCGCTGGGGAACGGTCTACAGCTTCCGGCTGACCGAGCGCCGCTGGGCCGACTGGCAGCCGATGGAGGACCGGGTCCGGGAGAACCCCGCCCCGGCACCGGACGGCGACATGCGGGGCGTGCTGTACGGACGGACCCTGACCGACGGTCAGGTGGTGCTCAAGGGGCGCCGGCACCTGACGGTCCGTGACGGCCGGGAGCGGGCCCGCACCGTGGTGGACGACGGCGAGCACCGGGCCCTGGTCACCGCGATCCTGGCCGGCGACCTGCCCGGGATCCTCCCGCTCGAGTTCTCCTGAACCCCTTACCTGACACCTGAACCGAATACCCCGGAAGGAAAGGAATCCAGAATGGCGACCAAGACGGTTGACGCGGTGGTCATCGGCGGTGGCCCCGCCGGCGCGGTGAGCGCCTACCTGCTGGCCCGTGACGGCCACTCGGTGGTGCTGCTGGAACGTGACGAGTTCCCGCGCTTCCACATCGGCGAGTCGATGCTGCCGTACATGATGGGCCTGTTCGACCGGATCGGGCTGCGCGAGGCGCTGGAGGGCGGCGGCTTCGTGCCCAAGTTCGGCGGCGAGTTCATCGACCCGACCGAGACCAAGTTCTTCTCCGGCGTCTTCCGGGCCGACTTCAGCCTGCAGGGCGACGGCCGCTTCGACCGCGCCTTCCAGGTCGAGCGCGCCCGGTTCGACGGGATGCTGGTCAGCGAGGCGGCCAAGGCCGGCGCCGAGGTGCACCTGGGCGCACCCGTCAAGGACCTGCTGATGGACGGCGACCGGATGACCGGCGTGACCTACGAGGAGGGCGGCGAGCTGCACCGGCTCGACGCCACCTACGTGATCGACGCCAGCGGCCGGGCCGGCCGGATCGCCAACAAGCTCGGCCTGCGCAAGATGCTGGAGAGGCTCCGGATGGTCGGCGTGTTCCGCCACTACACCGGCCTGGACGAGCGCAACAACCTGGGCGCCGAGGGCGACATCCAGGTCGGCGCGCACGACGACGGCTGGGTCTGGGCGATCCCGCTCTCCAAGGACCTGATCAGCGTCGGCACCGTGATGCCCCGCGACGTGTTCCGCAAGGGCACCCCGGAGGAGGTCTTCGAGGAGCACCTGAACCGGGTGCCGCGGATCACCGCGCGGCTGGCCGGGACGAGCCCGTCGATGGACCTCAAGATCGAGACCGACTACTGCTACCACGCCGACACCGTGACCGGCCCCGGCTGGATGATGGTCGGCGACGCGGGCTGCTTCGGCGACCCGATGTTCTCCGGCGGCGTGCTCATCGCCACCTCCACCGCGGTGCGCGCGGCCGAGACCGTCAGCGCCGCGCTGCGCGAGCCGTCGGACGCCGACCGGCTGTTCGACGAGTACTCGAACTACTTCAAGACCGGCTACGACACCTACCTGCGGCTGATCCAGGCCTTCTACGACGGCGAGCTGGTCTCGGTCGCGGCCGACGCCGGACGGACCACCTCGCGGGACGCGCTGGAGCGCTACCTGATCCGGCTGATCGGCGGCGACTTCTGGAGCGAGCACAACGCGGTCGCGCAGGAGATGCGGCGGCGCACCGAGTGGGACGCCTTCCCGCCCTTCCAGCGCGTCTACGGCTGCCCCGCCTACCCGCACCTGGAGGAGCAGGACCGCAAGGAGCGGGCCGAGGCCCGCATCCTGCGGGTGACCAACGGCCAGTAACGGCCAGTAACGGCCGGCACCGGCCACCGGGGGCCGGCGGCACACCGCCGCCGCCGGCGCCCGGCCGGGCGCCGGCCCGGCGCACCTCAGGACAGGGGGGAACGGCGTGACACAACAGATTCCGGTCCGCATCGGCGACCGTTCGTACGACGT
The DNA here is from genome assembly GCF_043201815.1 of Kitasatospora sp. NPDC048296. Lineage (NCBI taxonomy): Bacteria > Bacillati > Actinomycetota > Actinomycetes > Kitasatosporales > Streptomycetaceae > Kitasatospora > Kitasatospora sp. NPDC048296. Next base: position 19,740 of record NZ_JBICZB010000010.1, on the reverse strand, counting down.
GCTCATCGGCCCGGGGGTGCGCTCCGCACTGGCCGAGGTGATCAAGCGGCTCGGCGCCCGGCGGGTCGCCGTGGTCTCGGCCCGGCCCGCGCAGTGGGTGCCCGACACCGGGGTGGAGACCCTGCTGCTGCCCGCCCGGGACGGCGAGCCGGACAAGAACCTTGCCACCGTCGAGGCGCTCTGCGCGGAGTTCGTCCGGTTCGGGCTGACCCGCGGCGACGCCGTCGTCTCCGTGGGCGGCGGAACCACCACCGACGTGGTCGGCCTGGCCGCCGCCCTCTACCACCGGGGCGTGCCCGTGGTGCACCTGCCGACCACGCTGCTCGCCCAGGTGGACGCCAGCGTCGGCGGCAAGACGGGCGTCAACCTGCCCTCGGGCAAGAACCTGGTGGGCACCTACTGGCAGCCCGCCGCCGTGCTCTGCGACACCGACTACCTGACCACCCTGCCCCCGCGCGAACTGCGCAACGGCCTCGGCGAGATCGCCCGCTGCCACTTCATCGGTGCCGGCGAGCTGCGCGGGCGCGACCTCGCCGAGCAGATCGCCGCCAGCGTCCGGCGCAAGGCCGAGATCGTGTCGGCCGACGAACGGGACACCGGCCTGCGGCACATCCTCAACTACGGCCACACCCTCGGCCACGCCCTGGAGACGGCCACCGACTTCGCGCTCCGGCACGGCGAGGGCGTCGCGATCGGCACCGTCTTCGCGGGCCTGCTGGCCGGCGCCCTCGGCCGGATCGGCCCCGCGCGGGTGGCCGAGCACCGGGAGGTCGTCGAGTTCTACGGCCTGCCCGCCGCGCTGCCCGCCGGCGCCGACCCGGCCGAGCTGATCCGGCTGATGAGCCGGGACAAGAAGGCCCGCGGCGGCCTCGCCTTCGTGCTCGACGGCCCCGGCGGCGCCGAACTGGTCCACGAGGTGCCCGAGCAGGCCGTCGCCGACACCCTCGACCGGATGCCGCGCCAACCGCTCGACCGGCTGACCGGCCCGCCCCAGGACGGAACGGGAGCGTCGGTGGCATGACGAACCCAACAGCGCGGCCCGGCGAGCGGGTCGCCGCCGCGCGGGAGCGCAAGCTCGCGGCCCGCCTCGCCGCGGCGCTGGAGCGGCCCGCCGCGCAGCAGCCCGAGTGGCCGGACCCGGCCCGGGCCCGGGCGGTGGCCGGGCGGCTGCGCACCGCGCCCCCCGTGGTGGCGCCGGCCGAGACCGCCCGGCTGTCCGAGCGGCTCGCGGCGGTCGCCCGCGGCCAGGCGTTCCTGCTGCAGAGCGGCGACTGCGCGGAGACCTTCGCCGAGGCGACCGAGCCGCACCAGCGGGCCAACCTCGGGCTGCTGGCCCGGATGGCGCTGGTGCTCGGCCGGGCCGCCGGGCTGCCTGTGGTGCCGGTGGCCCGGATGGCCGGGCAGTACGCCAAACCGCGCTCCCGGCCGCTCGACGCCGACGGCCTGCCCGCCTACCGCGGCGACATCGTGCACTCCGCCGAACCGACCGCCGCCGCCCGCACCCCCGACCCCGACCGGATGCTGCTCGCCCACGCGCACGCCGTGCGGACGATGGCACTGGTCCGTCTGGTGGGCGCGGAGCACGCGGCGGACCCGCGCGAGCTGCACACCGGGATCCGCGCGCACGCCGGCCGCACCCCGGGCGGCGAGCGCTTCCTCCCGGCCGGGGGCCCGCCCGGCGAGGTCTTCGTCAGCCACGAGATGCTGCTGCTCGACTACGAGACCGCCCAGCTGCGGCCCGCCCCGCCGAGCGGCGGCCCGGAGCCGATGCTGGCCAGCCCGCTCGCCCACTTCCTCTGGATCGGCGAGCGCACCCGCGGCTTCGACGACGCGCACCTGGCGGTCGCCGAACTGCTCGCCAACCCGATCGGCGTGAAGATCGGCCCGGGCACCACTCCCGAGCAGGCGGCCGAGTACGTGCACCGGCTCGACCCGCACGGCGTCCCCGGCCGGCTGACCCTGATCAGCCGGATGGGACACACCCGGGTGCGCGAGGTGCTGCCGTCGATCGTCGAGAAGGTCACCGCGACCGGCCACAAGGTGATCTGGCAGTGCGACCCGATGCACGGCAACTCCCGCACCACGGCCGACGGCCGCAAGACCCGGGAGGTGGACCACGTGCTGGACGAGATCACCGGTTTCTTCGAGGTCCACCGAGCACTCGGCACCAACCCCGGCGGCCTGCACCTGGAGGCGACCGGCGAGGACGTCACCGAGTGCCTGGGCGGGCCCGGGCGGCTCGGCGAGCAGGACCTACCGGCCCGCTACCGCACCGCCTGCGACCCCCGGCTGAACGAGGAGCAGGCGATGGCGCTCGCCTTCACCGTCGCCGCGCTGCTCGCCGACGGCACCGCGCCCACCACTCACCCCGCCTCTGGAGCTGGAGACCGGCATGACCGATGAGGCCGCCACCCCGCCGCCCGACCGGGCCGCCGAACCGCCGCCGCCCCGGCAGGCCGTGATCAGCGGCAGCACCCGGCTGTACGCCGTGCTCGGCGACCCGGTCGCTCAGGTCCAGTCGCCGGGGCTGCTCAACCCGCTCTTCGCGGACCAGGGCGTCGACGCCGTGCTGGTCCCGGTCGAGGCGCGCCCGGACGACCTGGAGCGGGTGGTCCGCGGCCTGCAGCGGATCGCCAACCTGGACGGCCTCTTCGTCACCGTCCCGCACAAGGCGGCCGCCGCCCGGCTCGCCGACCGGCGCAGCCGCACCGTCGAGATCACCGGCACCGCGAACGTGCTGCGGCGCGAGGCCGACGGGCAGTGGCTGGCCGAGAACTTCGACGGCTCCGGCTTCGTCGCCGGCCTGGCCCGCGCCGGGCACCGGTTGGTGGGCCGGCGGGTGGCGCTGGCCGGGGCCGGGGGAGCGGGCAGCGCCATCGCGGCGGCACTGCTGGCCGCCGGCGCCGACCGGCTCACCCTCACCGACCCGGACCTGCCCAAGCGGGACCAACTGCTCGACCGGCTCGCCGTGCACTGGCCCGGCCGGGTCCGGGCCGCCGCCGAACCCCCGCTGCCGGAGAGCGATTTGGCGGTCAACGCGACACCGCTGGGGATGCGGCCCACGGACCCGCTGCCGTTCCCGCCCGAACTGCTGCCGCCCGGCGCGGTGGTGGCCGACATCGTCATGAAGCCCCGGGAGACCCCACTGCTGCGGCGTGCCGCCGCGGCGGGCCACCAGGTGCACCACGGCAGCCACATGCTGACCGGTCAACTGGAGTCCTACCTCACGTTCTTCGGCCTGCCCGCACCCGCCACCGGTTGACCACCGACCGGCCCACCAGCAAGGCCGGGTGACTACCAGACCGGGGGATGCCGGGCGCCGGGGCGCGATACCTACAGTGAGGGTCGCGCGCCTTGCGTGTGAATTCCGGGGGCCAGGACGTTCCACGGACCAGCTAGCCGCCCCGGCCGCTTTATGCCGCTCATCGGCCATTCCGGCCGAGCCTCGGCCACCGGCCGAGAGAACAGTCCGAAGCCGAGATTTGGAGACACATGAACGCGCGACCGGCACCGGAGTTCCCTTCCTGGCCGCAGTTTGACGACAGCGAGCGAGCCGGCTTGATCCGGGCCCTGGAGCAGGGGCAGTGGTGGCGCATGGGCGGGTCGGAGGTGAACTCCTTCGAGCGCGAGTTCGCCGACTTCCACGGCTCCCCGCACGCCCTGGCCGTCACCAACGGCACCCACGCGCTGGAACTGGCGTTGCAGGTCATGGGCGTCGGCCCCGGCCACGAGGTGATCGTGCCGGCCTTCACCTTCATCTCCTCCTCGCAGGCCGCCCAGCGCCTCGGCGCCGTCGCCGTCCCGGTCGACGTCGACCTGGACACGTACAACATCGACGTGGCGGCCGCGGCCGCGGCGGTCACCCCCCGCACCAAGGCGATCATGCCCGTGCACATGGCCGGCCTTTTCGCCGACATGGACGCCCTGGGCAAGCTCTCCGCCGACACCGGCGTGCCGCTGCTGCAGGACGCCGCGCACGCCCAGGGCGCCCGCTGGCAGGGCAAGCGGGTCGGCGAGCTCGGCAGCATCGCCGCGTTCAGCTTCCAGAACGGCAAGCTGATGACCGCGGGCGAGGGCGGCGCCGTGCTCTTCCCCGACGAGGAGAGCTACGAGCTCGGCTTCCTGCGGCACAGCTGCGGCCGGGCCCGCACCGACCGGCACTACATCCACCAGACCTCCGGCAGCAACATGCGGATGAACGAGTTCTCCGCCGCCGTGCTGCGCGCCCAGCTGGCCCGGATCGACGACCACACCGCGATCCGCGACCAGCGCTGGGCGCTGATCTCCCGGCTGCTCGGCGAGATCGACGGCGTCGTGCCGCAGGGCACCGACCCGCGGGCCGACCGCAACTCCCACTACATGGCGATGTTCCGGGTCCCCGGCATCACCGAGGAGGCCCGCAACGAGCTGGTCGACACCCTGGTCGCGGCCGGCCTGCCGGCCTTCTCCGCGTTCCGGGCGATCTACCGCACCCCAGCCTTCTGGGAGATGGCCGCGCCCGACACCACCGTTGAGCGGCTCGCCGAACTGTGCCCGAACACCGAGGCGATCAGCGCCGAGGGCATCTGGCTGCACCACCGGGTGCTGCTGGCCTCCGAGGACGCCCTGCACGCCACGGCCGAGTTCATCGCCGACGCCGTGGCGGCCAGGTGAGGCAGCGGGCCGCCGTCGTCGGGCTCGGCTGGGCCGGCCGCGAGTTGTGGCTCGCCCGGCTGCGCGAGCACGAGGACTTCGAGACGGTCGCCGCCGTCGACCCCGACCCGGCATCCCGGGCCGCGGTCGCCGCGGCGACCGGTCTGCCCGTCCACGAGACGGTCGACGCCCTGGACGCCAACTCGGTCGACGTCGCCGTCGTCGCCGTGCCGAACCACCTGCACACCCAGGTGGCCGCGACGCTGCTGCGCCGCGGCATCGCGGTCTTCCTGGAGAAGCCGGTCTGCCTCAGCTCGGCCGAGGCCGACGCGCTGGCGCAGGCCGAGCGGGCCGGCGGGATGCTGCTGGCCGGCAGCGCCGCCGCCCACCGCGGCGACGTGCGGGAGCTGGCGAAGCTGCTGCCCGAGCTCGGCCGGATCCGCCACATCGACCTGGCCTGGGTGCGGGCCCGCGGCGTGCCGCAGGCCGGCGGCTGGTTCACCCAGCGCAGCAAGTCCGGCGGCGGCGTGCTGGTCGACCTGGGCTGGCACCTGCTCGACGTGCTGACCGCGCTGGTCGGCCCCGCCCGGGTCACCCAGCTGGCCGGCGCGGTCTCCGACGACTTCCTCAGCAGCGGCGCCTGGTCGGCGACCTGGCGGAAGGACCGGCCCACCGCCGCCGCGCCCGGCGACGTCGAGGACACCGCCCGCGGCTTCCTGGTCCGGGAGGACGGCATCTCCGTCTCGCTCCGGGCCAGCTGGGCCTCGCACGAGGCGCTGGACGGCGTCGTCGTCGGCGTCGAGGGCAGCGCCGGCACCGCCCGGCTGCACTGCACCTTCGGCTTCAGCCCGAACAGGGCACCGGAGCCGCAGCTCACCCTCACCCAGGAGGGTGTCACCCGGCGGATCCCGCTCGCCGCCGAACCCCTCGGCACCGAGTACGGACGCCAACTCGACGGCCTCGCAGCCCTGCTGGCCGATCCGGCGGTGCGCGGCCGGGCCGTCGCCCAGGCCCGCGACACCGTCCGGCTCGTCGAAGGCCTCTACGCATCGGCGCGCGCCACCCGACCGGCGGACCGCGCCCCCGAATCCACCACCCACGAAGAGGTGCGGACCACGTGACCACGACATCGGACCATCAGCCCGGAAGGGACGCCGCGCCCGGCACGGTCCCCAGGCAGGCGGTCGTCTTCGACCTCGACGGCGTCATCGTGGACAGCTTCGCGGTGATGGGCGAGGCCTTCTCGCTCGCCTACGCCGAGGTCGTCGGCGACGGACCGGCCCCCTTCGATGAGTACCAGCGCCACCAGGGCCGGTACTTCCCCGACATCATGCGGATCATGGGCCTCCCGCTGGAGATGGAGGGCCCGTTCGTCCGCGAGAGCTACCGGATGGCCGAGCAGGTGCAGGTCTACGACGGCATCGTCGACGTGCTGCGCACGCTGAACGAGCGCGGCCTGCGGCTGGCCGTCGCCACCGGCAAGAGCGGCGAGCGGGCCCGCTCGCTGCTCGACGTCCTCGGCCTGCTGCCGTACTTCGCGCACGTGATCGGCTCCGACGAGGTGTCCCGGCCCAAGCCGGCCCCCGACATCGTGCTGCGCGCGCTCGAACTCCTCGACGTCCCCGCCGACCAGGCCGTGATGATCGGCGACGCCCCGACCGACCTGGCCAGCGCGCACGGCGCCGAGGTCACCGCGGTGGCCGCGCTGTGGGGCTGTCACGACGGGGCCGAGCTGCTCGCCGCCGGCCCCGACGTGGTGCTGCGGCAGCCCGCCGACCTGCTCGCCCTCTGCCCGGCCCTACCCGGGCGCTGAGTCGGCGATGGGAACACCGTGGCACCTCGGCATCGACATCGGGGGCACCAAGGTCGCCCTGCGGGCCGAGTCGGCGGACGGCCGGGCCGAGGAGCACGGCTTCGCCTGGCCGCGAGCCGATGACGCCGACCGCGACCTCGCCCTGCTGGCCGGCGCGGTCGGCGTGCTGACCGCCCGGACCGGCGCCGCGATCCGCGCCGTCGGCGTCGCCGTGCCCGGCACGGTCGGCCCCGACGAGCGGATCACCGCCTGGCCCAGTCGGCCGTCCTGGACCGGCCTGCGGCTGGGCCCGGCGCTGCGCGGCATGCTGCCCGGCGCCGAGGTCGCCTGGGCGGACGACGGCGACCTCGGCGCGCTCGCCGAGGCGGCCGCGGCCGACTGCCCCGACCTGCTCTACGTCGGCGTCGGCACCGGCGTCGGCGGAGGCCTGGTGCTGGGCGGCCGGCTCTGCCCGGGCCCCGGCCGGGGCTCCTTCGAACTCGGCCACCTGATCGTGGACCCGAGCGGCCCCGACTGCGTCTGCGGCCGCCGAGGCTGCCTCCAGGCCACCGCCTCCGGCCCGGCCACCCTGGCCCGGGCCGGCGAGCTGGCCGGCGCCCCGGTGAGCTACCAGGAGCTGCGCACCGCCGTGCGGGCCGGCCACCCCTGGGCGACCGAGGCGGTCGACCGGACCTGCCGGGCCCTGGCCACCGCGATCATGGGCGTCACCGAACTGCTGCACCCCCGCCTGGTGGTGGTCGGTGGCGGTTTCGCGGACGGCCTGGACGACCTGGTCGCCCGGATCACCACCCGGCTGGCCCCGCTCGCCCGCCCCGGCCGCCCCGCCCCGCCGCTGGCCCCGGCCCGCCTGGGCGGCCTCTCCTCGCTGCGCGGCGCGGTCCTGCTGGCCCGCACCGCCACCGGCGGCGCGCGGATCGGCTGACCCCGCACCGCTGCCACTGGCGCCCCGGTCGGCCGACCCGCGGACCGGGGCGTTCGGCTGTCGGCCCGTCAGCCGGCGCCGCCCGCAGCGGCAGCGGCCGGCACGCCCGCCCCCAGCGCCGCCCGCAGGGCGTCCACCAGGGCGTCCCGCGCCGGCGCGCCCGAGGCCGTGCCGAACACGTGGTAGTCGGGCCGGACCAGCAGCGCGTCCACCCCGTGGCGGGCCAGCAGCGCGTGGTAGACGCCGTCCAGGTCGGCGACCTCGCCGGCCTGCGGCTCCTCGTCGGCCGCCCGCAGCCGCAGCACAGAGGTCCCCAAGGTTGCCAGGAACGCTGCCCGCTCCTCGTCGAGCCCGTCCGCCGCCTGCCCTGCCAGCAGCAGCACGAAGCCCCGCCCGACCACCTCGTCGAACAGCCCGCTGCCGCCGGGTCCGCGCACCCGGCCCTGCGGCACCACCTCGCCGGCGAGCGGCGAGGCCCGGTGAAGCAGCCCCTCGGTCAGCGGCTTGGCCGGCTCCGGAGCCGTCGCGCCCCGCCCGCGCCGGCCGGCCAGCACCGTGGCGTCGCGCTCCGCCGCCGCCGCCGGGTCGGTCACGCAGATCACCCGGCCCAGCTGGACCGAGGCGAGGATCGACTCCCGCACCTGCGCCCGGCGCTCCTCGGTGTAACTGTCCAGCAGCGTCGCGGGGGCGCGCCCGCCGAGCACCAGGTCCAGCTTCCACGCCAGGTTGACCGCGTCCCGGACGCCCGAGCACATGCCCTGCCCGGCGAACGGCGGCATCAGGTGGGCCGCGTCCCCGGCCAGCAGCACCCGGCCGACCCGCCACTGGTCGGCCCAGCGGGCCTGGAAGATGTAGGTGGTGCTGCGCAGCAGGGTCGCGGTGTCGGGGGTGACGCCGTGGGCGGCGAGCAGCCGCCAGGCGGTTGCCTCCTGGTTGAGCTCCGCGGCCCGCTCGCCCGGCAGCCGCATGAACTCCCAGCGCCGGTGGCCGGGCCCGCTGCCGACCAGCGTGGTCGGCCTGGCCGGGTCGCAGATCTGCACGTTGGTCGGCACGAACTCGGCCGGTTCGCGCAGCCGCACGTCGCACAGCAGCCATTCGTAGGAGAAGCCGAGGTCGGTGACCGGCACGTCCAGGTGGTGCCGGACGAAGCTGTTGGCGCCGTCGCAGCCCACCACCCAGCGCGCCGAGTAGCTGCGGACCGCGCCGTCCCCGTCCTCGGCGGTGACCAGCACCCGGTCGCCGAGCTGCTCGATCCCCACCACCTGCCGGTCCCGCTCCACGGTGACGCCGGGCAGCTGCCGGGCGCGGGCGGCGAGGAGTCCCTCCAGGTCGGGCTGGTGCATGGTGTTGGCGTCGGGCCAGCCGTAGGGGCCCTCAGCGCGGAAGACGATGTCCAGCAGGGTCCGGCCGTCGGCGGTGTGCCACTGGTAGCCGGTGGCGGGCTCGGTGATCCGGCCCAGGTCGGCGCCGATCCCGCAGCCGGCGAGCAGCCGCGCGGTCTCGCCGTCGAAGCTGGTCGCCCGGGGCAGCGTGTAGGGGCGCCGACGCCGCTCCAGCACGGTCGTGCGCCGGCCGCGCTGGGCCAGCAGGACGGCGAGCGCGGCGCCGACCGGCCCGTTGCCGACCACGATCACGTCGGCGTCCGGTTCCGCCGCCCGCGCGGTCGGCTCGTGCGATGACACCTCGGGCATGGCAAGACCCCTCGTCGCAGAAGTGGTTGACGTCGAATCAGCTAACAGGGCGTCAACCGACGCAGCCGCCGCAGCTGACCCGGGCCGGCTGCCCTCGCCGGGCGCCGCGCTCCCGAAGACTACCCACACCGGTCGGCGATCGGGCGTTCCGCGGCCCAGGGCTATCAGATCAGGGGATAGCCGCCCTGTGCCGCACCGGCCTAGTCTGCCGACGTTGCGTCACCGAGCACGAGGAGCGGTCCGGCATGCCCCCAGCAACGGCGCACTTCGCGAAGTGGGTGAGTGTCTCCCACCCAGCGCCGCACAGCCCCGTCAGGCTGCTCTGCCTGCCCTACGCGGGCGGCTCCGCGAGCTTCTTCTACCCGGTCTCCCGGGCGCTGTCCCCGGCCGTGGAGGTGCTGGCCGTCCAGTACCCGGGCCGGCAGACCCGCCGGCACGAGCCCGGGATCGACAACATCCCCGAGTTCGCGGACGAGATCTTCGCCGCGGTGCGGCACCTGGACGACAAGCCGCTGGCGGTGTTCGGCCACAGCATGGGCGCGGTGCTCGGCTACGAGCTGGCGCTGCGTCTGCAGGACGCCGGACTGCCCGCCCCGGTACGGCTGTTCGCCTCCGGTCGGCGGGCCCCGTCGCGCTACCGCGACGAGCGGGTGCACGAGGCGACCGACGCCGAGGTGGTGGCCGAGCTGCGGGCGCTCAGCGGCACCAACGAGGCCCTGCTGGGCGACCCGGAGGTGCTCGCGATGATCATGCCGGCCATCCGCAGCGACTACACCGCGATCGAGCGCTACCGGCACCAGCCGGACCGACGCCTGGACTGCCCGGTGACCGTGCTCACCGGCGACAGCGACCCCCGGGTCTCCCGCGAGGAGGCCGAGGCCTGGGCCGAGCACACCTCCGGGCCGATCGAGCTGGAGGTCTTCGAGGGCGGCCACTTCTTCCTCGCCGACCGTGCGGCGCAGGTCATCGACCTGGTGGCCGACCGACTGAGTCCCCAGCACCTCGTGGCCGACGTCCGTCCGGCCCGATGAGCGCTCCGGTGACGGTGCTCGCCACGCCGGTGGCGTCGATCGGCGAGCACCCGCTGCTGATCCTGCTGCTCCAGCTGGCGTTCCTGATGCTGCTCGCCCTGGTGCTGGGCCGGCTCGCCACGTACTTCAAACTTCCGGCGGTCGCCGGTGAGTTGGCCGCCGGTGTGCTGGTCGGACCGTCGGTGCTGAAGCCGTTGGTGCCGAGCTTCTCGGCCTGGCTGCTGCCGCAGCAGCCCGAGCAGGTCCACCTGCTGGACGCGGTGGGGCAGTTGGGTGTGCTGCTGCTGGTCGGAGTGACCGGTTCCGAGATGAACATCGGCCTGGTCCGCAAGCGGGGCATCATCGCCGGCAAGGTGGGCATCACGGGCCTGGTCATCCCGCTGGGCCTGGGTGTGGCCACCGGTTTCCTGCTGCCGCACTCCTTCGTGCCGGCCGGCACCTCCCAGACGACCTTCGCCATGTTCCTGGGCGTGGCCACCGGCGTGAGCGCCATCCCGGTGATCGCCAAGACCCTGCTCGACATGAAGCTGCTGCACCGGGACATCGGCCAACTGATCCTCGCGGCCTGCGTGGTGGACGACGTGGCGGGCTGGTTCCTGCTGTCCGTGGTCTCGGCGATGGCCACGGCGGGCCTGACCGCGGGCGTGGTCACCACCTCCATCGTCTGGCCGGTGGTCGTGGTGCTGTTCGCCGCGGTGATCGGCCGGCCGGTGGTGGGCGGCGCGCTGCGCCTGGCCGGGCGCTCGGAGAGCCCGGCGCCCACCATCGCCACCGTCGTGGTGCTGGTCATGTTCAGCTCGGCGGCGACGCAGGCCGTGCACCTGGAGTCGATCTTCGGCGCCTTCGTCTGCGGCGTGCTGATCGCCACCAGCAAGGGGTGGGACCCGCGGAAGCTGGAACCGCTGCGGGTCGTCGTTCTGGCGTTCCTCGCCCCGCTGTTCTTCGCCACCGCCGGCCTGCGGATGGACCTCACGGCGTTGGCCCGGCCGGTGGTGCTGGTCGCCGCGCTGGTGGTGCTGGTGGTCGCCGTCATCGGGAAGTTCGTCGGCGCGTTCCTCGGGGCCTGGCTCAGCCGGATGAACCGCTGGGAGGCGCTGGCGCTCGGCGCCGGCATGAACTCGCGCGGCGTGGTCGAGGTGATCGTGGCGATGACCGGTCTGCGGCTGCACGTCCTGGACACCAAGACGTACACGATCATCGTCCTGGTCGCGATCGTGACCTCCCTGATGGCCCCGCCGATCCTGCGGTTCGCGATGACCCGGGTCGAGGAGAGCGCGCAGGCGAAACTGCTCGGCCGGGCCGCCGGACCCGACGCCGAGCTCCCGTCCCCCGCCGCCGGCGGCGGAGTCCCAGCCCAAGGCCTCGACACCGTCGGGGCCGCCGACCAGCGAGGTGACTGATGAGCACGATGCTCCTTCTCAACGGCCCCAACCTCGGTATCCTCGGCCGCCGGGAGCCGGAGGTCTACGGCACCGACACGCTCGCCGACATCGAGCGCGCGGTCGCCGACGAGGTGGCCGACCAGGGCTGGAAGGTGCTCTCCATCCAGCGCGAGTCCGAGGGCGAGCTGGTGAGCGCCATCCACGAGCACGGGCCCGGCAGCGTCGGCGCCGTGGTCAACCCGGGCGCCCTGATGATCGCCGGCTGGAGCCTGCGGGACGCGCTCGCCAGCTACCAGCACCCGTGGATCGAGGTGCACCTCAGCAACGTGTGGGCGCGCGAGCAGTTCCGGCACGAGTCGGTGATCGCGCCGCTGGCGAGCGGGGTCGTGGTGGGCCTGGGCGCCTACGGGTACCGTCTCGCGGCCCGGGCCCTGCTGCACGTGACCGGCGCCGGCCGATGACTCCGGCGAACCGAGTAGACCTGGGAAAGGAAGCTTAGGACGATGAAACTCGCGCTCCACGAAGTTGGCGACGGCGACAAGGTCGCGCTGCTCGTCCACAGCATCATGTCGTCGGCGGACACCTGGAGCCGGGTGGCACCGCGGCTGGTCGAGCACGGCTACCGGGTGGTGATGCCGGACCTGCGCGGCCACGGCGACAGCCCGCACGCCGAGGAGTACACCCCGCAGCTCTTCGCAGCCGACCTGGTCGAGTCGCTGCCGACCGGCGCCGACCTGGTGATCGGCCACTCCTTCGGCGCGTCGGTGCTCACCCTGGCGGTGGCCGGACTGCGCCCCGCCCGGGTGGTCTACAGCGACCCCGCCTGGCGGTTCAACGACAAGTCAGTGGCCGAGATCAAGGAGTTCGCCCAGTTCACCAAGGCGACCACGGCGGAGCAGATCCAGCAGATGTTCCCCCGCTGGACGCCCGAGGACGTCGCCGCCGAACTCGCCGGCTACGCGCGCTGGGACACCCGCGCGGTGGACTGGCTGGATGCCGCCGTCGAGTACGTGCCCGAGCGGCCCCTGGTGCCCTCGCTGGTGCAGGGTGCCGGCGACCACCACCTGGTGCCCGACGACCTCGCCGAACGGCTGCGCGCCAGCGGCTTCGAGGTCCGCCACGTTCCGGACACCGGACACTGCATCCACCGGGACGACGTGGCGGGCTTCCTCCAGTCGCTCGACGGCTGGCTCTGACGGGAAGTCAGGAGAGGCCCCGCGGTGCGGAGTCCGGCCTGTCCGGGCGCCGCGCCGCAGGGCTGCTAGAGTCGCCCGCATGAGCGCGGGAAAGATCGACGAGGGTACGGCGGAGCCCTCCGGCACGGCCGGAAGCAGGCCGGTCAAGCGCGGCACCTTCGAGCTGCGGCGCGACATCGCGGCATCGCCCGAGCGGGTCTTCGCCGCCTTCGCCGAGCCCGAGCTGCGCACCCGCTGGTTCCGGCTGCCCGGCCCGTCCAGCAGCTTCGAGCACGCCCTGGACTTCCGGGTCGGCGGTGGCGAGACCGCGCGCAACCGGTTCGTCCTGGAGGAGATGGACGAGCGGGTCGAGTACCGGTCCCGGTTCATCGACCTGGTGCCGGCCGAGCGCCTGGTCTACGTGTACGAGGCCCGGGTGAACGACGTGCTCCGCTGGGCGTCCCTGGTGACCGTCGAGCTCGCCGCAGCCGCGGCCGGCGGCACCCGGCTCGACTGGACCGAGCAGTACAGCTTGCTGGTGCTCAGCACCGAGGACGGGGAGCAGGACGCCGCCCACCTGCGCGGCGGGACCCGGCTGATGCTCAATGGCCTGTCCGCCGCCTGCGGCAGCGCGGACCGCGCTGCCACGCCACGTCCCGTCCGCTCGCCCCAGGCCGCCGGCTGACCGACCCGTCGACCCGGACGCGCCTCGACGGTGCTGGACGCGCTACCCGGCGGTCATCGGCGTGTGCGAGGTGCATCCGGAGGGCGGGCGCGGGCGGGCGCGCGCCCTGCTGTCGTTCGCGCGCCGGATCAAGCAGCGGCCGTCGGTGGTCGCACCGCGTTTTGCCGAATCTTGAAGAAATGCTGGTCAGACTGGAACCATGGCCTCGGGACGTACGTCCTAACGACTGGTGATCGGTCGGGGGGACGGGCCGCCCGGCACGTTAGGCTGCGCCCGAGGGGGACTCGGGGGAGCGGCCTGGTGCCGCCATCGGACAACCGCCGGGACGGCATGCGGCTCCTGTGAGGGCCGGGACCGGTCCCGACCTGCCACGGAGGTACTGGCCTTGCACATCGACGCCTGGATCGAGAGCGTTCCACCGACCGCGGTGTACGCCCTGATCGGCCTGATCATCGGGATCGAATCGCTGGGCATCCCGCTGCCCGGCGAGATCGCGCTCGTCACGGCGTCCCTGATGGCGGTCAAGGGCGTGGTGAGCCCGTGGGGGATCGCGGCCTGTGCGATCGCGGGCGCGATCATCGGCGACTCGATCGGCTACTCGATCGGCCGCAAGGGGGGCAAGCCGCTCTTCGAGAAGCTGGGACGCAAGTTCCCCAAGCACTTCGGGCCTTCACACCTGGCCACCGCCGAGCGCTCCTTCCACAAGTGGGGCATGTGGGCGGTCTTCTTCGGCCGCTTCATCGCGCTGCTGCGCATCTTCGCCGGTCCGCTGGCGGGCGCGCTGAAGATGCCGTACTGGAAGTTCCTGATCGCCAACGTGCTGGGCGGCGTGATCTGGGCCGGCGGTACGACGCTGCTGGTCTTCAAGGTGGGCAAGGCCATCGAGCCGTGGCTCTCCCGGTTCTCCTGGGCGGGCCTGGCGGCGGCGGTCCTGGTCGGTGCCACCTCGGCCTGGGTGATGAAGCGCCGGGCCGCCAAGACCCACGCCAGGATCGAGGCGGAGGAGGCGGCCAAGGCCGCGCAGACCGTCAAGGCTCCCGTCGCGGAGTAGCTGAACGTAGTCGGACGTGGTCCCGGCGCTGTCGGGCCCCCGGGTTAGCATCGGCGGGAACCTGCCGGTCTTGCACCACTGGAGGGCCCGATGACGCAGCCGACGCAGCAGTCCACGTGGGACGCCGTGGACGCCTACTTCTCCGAGCAGCTGGTCGGGCACGACGCGGTCCTGGAGGCCGCGACCGCCGCCGCCGACGCGGCCGGGCTCCCGCGCATCGCGGTGGCCCCCAACCAGGGCAAGCTGCTGCACCTGCTGGCACTGGCCCAGGGCGCGCGCCGGATCCTGGAGGTCGGCACGCTCGGCGGTTACAGCACGATCTGGCTGGCCCGGGCGCTGCCCGCGGACGGCACGCTGATCTCCCTGGAGCTCGACCCCAGGCACGCCGAGGTGGCGCGCGGCAACCTGGCCCGCGCCGGGCTGGAGAAGGTCGCCGAGGTGCGGCTCGGCCGGGCCGCCGACTCACTGGCGGCACTGGTCGCGCAGGGCGAGGAGCCCTTCGACCTGGTCTTCATCGACGCGGACAAGCCGAGCAACCCCGAGTACTTCCGCCGGGCCCTCCAGCTGACCCGCCCGGGCTCGCTGATCATCGTCGACAACGTGGTGCGCGGCGGTGCGATCGCCGACGCCGCCAGCACCGACCCGGCGGTCGTCGCCACCCGCGCCCTGCACGAGCAGATCGCGGCCGAGCCGCGAGTCACCGCGACCTCGGTGCAGACGGTCGGCAGCAAGGGCTACGACGGCTTCACGCTGGCCCGCGTGCAGGGCTGATTTTCTACAGAACCACCGAGAACGGAGACATCGTGCGGATCGGACTGCTGGGCACCGGCACCTGGGCTGAGCGGGTGCACGCGCCCGTACTGGCCGAGCACCCCGGGCTGGAGTTCACCGGCGTCTGGGGCCGCCGGGCGGAGGCCGCCGAGGCGCTGGGCGCGGCGCACGGCGTGCCCGGGTACGCCGACCTCGACCGGCTGCTCGCCGAGGTGGACGCGGTCTCCATCGCGCTGCCCCCGTCCGTCCAGGCCGGCCTGGCGGTGCGGGCTGCCGAGGCCGGCTGCCACCTGCTGCTGGACAAGCCGGTCGCGTTCACCGTGCCGGACGCCCGGGCGGTGGCCGAGGCGGTGCGCGAGCACGAGGTGGCCTCGGTGGTCTTCTTCACGGTGCGCTTCGGCGGCGAGCAGATCCCGTGGATCGAGCGCCAGGCCGAGCTGGGCGGCTGGTTCACCGGCCGCTCGGACTGGCTCGGCTCGGTGTTCGCCCCGGGCAGCACCAGCCCGTACGCGGCCTCGCCGTGGCGCCGGGAGAAGGGCTCGCTGTGGGACGTCGGCCCGCACGCGCTGTCCGTCCTGCTGCCGGTGCTGGGCGACGCGACGGAGGTCACGGCGGTCGCCGGGCCGCTGGACACCGTCCACCTGGTACTGCGGCACGCCGGCGGCGCCTCCAGCACCCTCACGCTCAGCCTGACCGCCCCGATGGCGGGCGGCGGCGTCGCGATGGAGCTGCGCGGCGAGCACGGCGTCGCGCACCTGCCCGAGCGCGGCGAGGGCCCGACGGTCGCCCTGCACCGCGCCGTGGACGCCCTGCAGTCCGCCGCGGCCTCCGGCGAGCCGCACCCCTGCGGGGCGGACTTCGGCCTGCGGGTGGTCGAGATCCTGGCCGGCGCGGAACGCTCACTGGCCGACGGCGGCCCGGTGGCGGTCTGATGCCGCTCCCGGGCCGGACGGCCGGTCAGCACCCGGCCCGTCAGGCCGGCGGCAGGGAGGGCCTGGCGGCGTCCGGGCGGCGGTCGTTGGGGCGGGCCGGCGGGATGACCGGGGCGTGGAAGTCGCGGGGGCCGGTCCACAGGGCGGGGACGGCGTCGCTGCGGCGGGCCAGTTCGTAGGCCAGGGCCTCGTAGTTGACCCGCCAGCCGTGGAAGTGCCGCCAGGCGTCCTCGACCGGGCGTTCGTGGGGGAAGCCGGCGGCGGTGATCATGGCGACCGCGCCCAGGTACTCGGCGTAGGTGAGGCGGATCGGGGTCTCCTCCGGGTCCGGGTCCGGGTCGAAGTCGATGCGCAGCGCGCTGGCGATGTCGCGCATCGCGGTGAAGCCGGCCCGGATCACCAGCCGGGCCTCGGCCGGGGCGGAGCGCGGACAGAGCGCGAGGTGGAGGGCGGCGGCGTCCATCACCGCGATCAGGCCGACCACCCAGCTGCGGTTGGGCCGGGGGGAGCGGAAGGAGAGCAGCACCGGGTAGTTGGAGTGGCTCTCGCCGATGTCGGCGGCCAGCCGCTCCCAGTCCCGGTAGAGCTGGGGGAGCGCCGTCTCGGTGTCCACCAGGGACTGGCGGGCCAGCAGTTCCGGGCCCCAGGCGGGCTCGCCGGCCCGGGACTGCAACAGCGTCACCTCGGTCTCGCGGCGCTGGTAGGCGGCGTAGATGGTCGGCAGGTAGGCGATCTGCAGGGCGATCACCAGCGGGCCGCTGGCGGCGGCCAGGAAGTCGATCGCGGACAGCTGCAGCCGCTCGCCGCTGGCGTAGCCGAGGGTGAAGAGGCTGGACCCGGCCTCCCGGATCGAGGTCGACCAGTCGAGTTCGGACGTGCCGTGCAGCAGCAGCGTGTAGGCGAGCAGCATCCCGCTGAGCCACACCCCGAGCATGCCGAGCAGCACCAGCGGCGCCAGCCAGGTCAGCGCGCGGTCCTGCGCCCGGTAGCTGCCGAACGGCGTGGCCCAGAGCCGCAGTGCTGCGCGCAGTACCGCCCAGAGCCGCTGGACCAGGGCCGAGTACAGCCCGCGCGGGACGACCAGGGTGCGCAGGATGCTGCCGACGACCATCAGCAGGAGAAGCACGCCGAGCAGCGTGTGGATCAACCTCATGACGCCATTCTGGCGGTCGTGGGGAGTGGTGGTGGGGCCGGGCGCCGTCGACGGCGGCGCGTCGCACGGATCGCGTAGGGAGGTCCGTAGGGCGGCCCTACGCGATATGACCATGATCACACCGGTTTCAGGCAGTCCTAGGACGGCCTGAAACGCGTCTATCCGAGTGGAGGGGTCTGTCCCACGAGATCGGAGACCGGATGCGTGCACACCAGGGTGGGGAAGCCGAGGAGGAGAAGCCCGGACGCCGACGATGGCGTCCGCTGCGGCGGATCGACTATCCGCGCAGAGGACGGCGCGGGGTCCGCCGCTGGCTCCCGTCCTGGCGGCAGCTGCTCCTGGTGTCCGGCACCGGGGCGGTGGCGCTGACGGGCCTGGCGGCCTGGTTCTACACGACCACCCGGGTGCCGGAGGACCTGAACGCCTTCGCCACCCAGCAGAACAACGTCTACTACTGGGCGGACGGCACCGAGATGGCCCGGATCGGTGAGACCAACCGTCAGGAGGTGCCGCTCGACCGGGTGCCGGAGTCGGTGCAGTGGGCGGTGCTGTCCGCCGAGAACGAGACCTTCTACTCGGACCCGGGGATCTCCCTCAAGGGCATCGGCCGGGCGATCTACGCGATGGCCACGGGCGGCGACACCCAGGGCGGCTCGACCATCACCCAGCAGTACGTCAAGAACACCTATCTGAACCAGCACCAGGACATGTCCCGCAAGCTCAGCGAGGTCGTCATCGCGATCAAGCTGGACCAGCGGATGAGCAAACGGGACATCCTGGCCGGCTATCTGAACACCAGTTGGTTCGGGCGCGGCAGTTACGGCATCGAGCGGGCCGCGGCGGCTTACTACGGCAAGGACGTCTCGCAGCTGAACCCGAGCGAAGGGGCCTTCCTGGCGGCCCTGTTGAAGGGTGCCGGGCAGTACGATCCGGCGGTCGGCGCGGACAACCACCAGCGGGCCGAGGAGCGGTGGTCCTGGATCCTGGACCGGATGGTGGAGGCCGGCAAGCTCTCCGCCGCCGAGCGCGCGGGGTACACGGCGTTCCCCGAACCGCTGCCGCAGGCGAAGGCGGCGGGGCTGAGCGGCCAGGTCGGGTACCTGGTGGACATGGCCAGGACGTACGTGGAGGGCCACAGCGACATCACCCAGGCCCAGTTCGACCTCGGCGGCTACCAGATCCACACCACCTTCGAGAAGCCGAAGGTCGAGGCCCTGGCCGCGGCGGTGCGGGAGGCCACCAAGGGCATCGACCCGGGCAGCCGGGAGGCCGACAAGCTGCTGAAGGTCGGCGCCGCCTCGGTGGCCCTGGACGGGCGGGTCGTCGCCCTCTACGGCGGTCCCGACTACCGGAAGCAGGGCTTCAACAACGCCAACACCTCGACGGTGCCGATCGGTTCGGCTTTCACCCCGCTGGTGTACGCGGCCGGGCTCAGCCAGGGTGTGCAGCGCGAGCGGGGCGGCAGCCGCACCCCGGTGGCGCCCACCACCAGCTACGACGGCGACAACGGGGTGAACGTGATGACCCCGGAGGGCCCGTACTGGGGGCGGGACGGGAAGATCGTGAAGACCGCCAACGACGGCAAGCGCAGCTGGGGCCCGACGAGCCTGCGGAGCGCCGTCGAGCAGTCCGTCAACGGGCCGATGATGCAGCTCGCCATGGACGTCGGCCTGGACAAGGTGCAGCAGACCGCCGCGGACCTGGGCCTGCTGCCGAGCAGCATGGGCGAGTTGGTGCCCGCCTTCGGCATCGGGAACTCCACACCCAGCGCGATCAGGGCCGCCGACGCCTACGCCGCCTTCGCGGCCGGAGGCAGCCGCACCGACCCCTACTCGGTGCTGCGGATCACCCGCAACGGCGAGGCGCTCGCGGTGCGGCTGCCGAGCGCCGTCCAGGCGTTGAGCGCGGCGGCCGCGGGGGAGGTGGACGCGGCGCTCAAGGGCGCGGTCCACGGCGGTAGCGCGCGGGCGGCGGCGGAGGCCGGGCCGGAGGTGGCGGCGAAGCCCGGCACCACGGTGGACCGTACGGCGGGGTGGTCGGTCGGCTACAACGGGCAGCTGGCCACGGCGGTCACGGTGTTCCGGGCGGACCTGAAGGACATGAAGCTGCTCTCCCTGGAGGGCGTCGGCGGAGCCGCCCCGGACACCCCGGACTCCGAGCTGCCGACGCGGATCTGGACCTCGTACATGAAGGCGGCCGGCTAGCACTCCAGTGCGCGCTCGGGCGGGCTGTCCGGCCGCGTGGTCTTCAGGGGTCCGGACAACCCCTGAAGATCACGCGGTGGCTGTTTCCGCTCGCAGTGACAGCTGGGCGATCCGGACCCGCGGTTCATAGCCGTGCAGCGGCTCCTCGTACAGGAACCACGGCCGTTGGCCATCGGCGTTCTCCACACCACGCCGGCCATTTCGGGCTCTTCTGACGTACCTGTGGGTGTGATCACGCGGGTTGGCGGCCGGGCAGGGTGGGTCGGTTGCCGCCGAGGCAGAGCATGACGAGGGCGAT